>NZ_JBNGOS010000062.1:0-25712 GCF_050589685.1 Saccharicrinis sp. 156 | reverse complement strand
CTCGTTTCAGTAAAGCCTTGTTTTATTGCACTTTCAATGTTCACGACGAAGTTCTAATGCATAATCCGGGTTTAATGGGTAGCCCGGACTTGGTAAATCACTCTTTGGGGTAAAGCATGAAACTCAAGGTGTTGATGCCGTTAATCGAAAACGGAGAAGCAGGTAACAATAATGTCTAAGAAATACGTTGTGGATATTGCGTTCAAGTATTCTTAAACCTTAGTAATTTTTGGAAATTGATAAAAGCGTTAGCGTTTTTTTTACCTTTGCAAAAAAATAATATTATGCTGACGAAGAGAGTCGTTTTGATACAATTGTTAAAATACCAGATCGGTTCTCCAGTGATGAGCTCGTTGATAAAGCGATTCTTTTGAAGGAAATTGAAAAAAGGACTTCGTCATGTAAAGGATCACCATGTTATTTCAGAGAAAGAGCTAGATAAAAGAATTAAAGGATGGTTAAAATAATTTGGACAGAATGTTCAACACGAAACCTTTCGCCACGAAATCTATTATAACTAAACTATATGACCCCACTGCATACTGGCCTATTAGTAGGGCTTTACTTTATGATTCTGATGGTGATTTCGTACATTACGGGTAAGGAATCTGATAACGAAAATTTTTTTCGCGGTAACAGGCAGTCGCCTTGGTACATTGTTTCTGTTGGTATGATAGGCGCCAGTCTTTCCGGGGTTACTTTTATTTCTGTCCCGGGATGGGTGAATAACACCCAGTTCTCCTACCTTCAAATGGTGGGGGGCTATTTTTTGGGTTACCTGGTAATTGCGCACGTGCTGCTTCCTGTGTATTACCGTTTAAACCTAACCTCTATTTATACCTATTTGGAACAACGTTTTGGAAAGAACAGTTACAAAACGGGGGCTTGGCTGTTTCTGATTTCACGGACTATTGGTGCTTCTGCCAGGTTGTATTTAATGGCCAATGTATTGCAAATTAGCTTATTTAATGCATTGGGAATTCCTTTTGCCATCACTGTTGTTATTACGATTGCACTTATTTGGTTGTATACTTTTAGGGGTGGTATCAAAACAATTATTTGGACAGATACTCTTCAGACAGTTTTTATGCTCGCATCGGTTATTATTACCATCGTTTATATAGCTAAATCGATGGATTTAGGCGTGGGTGGGGTAATTGAACTGATTAATCAAAGCGAACTTTCAAAGGTTTTTGTATTTGACAATTGGGGTTCGAAACAGCATTTTGCAAAACAGTTTGTTACCGGTGCTTTTATCACCATTGTAATGACTGGGCTTGATCAGGATATGATGCAAAAGAATTTGTCGTGCAAAAACCTAAAAGAAGCACAGAAGAATATGAAGTGGTATGGTTTTGCATTTATCCCTACCAATGTCTTGTTTCTGTCGTTAGGTGCATTACTGTATATTTTTGCCAACCAACAAGGTTTAGCTTTGCCCGAGCGATCCGACGATTTATTTCCTACCATAGTAAACAGTGGGGCATTGCCCGCCGTGGTAGGGGTGTTTTTTATTATTGGTTTGGTGGCGGCAGCTTACAGTAGTGCCGATTCTGCTTTAACTTCGTTAACAACTTCTTTTACTGTTGATATATTGGGTTCGTCACATCATGGAGAAACGCTATCTAAGAGAACAAGAATATGGGTTCATTTGGCCTTCTCCATCATGTTGATTTTGGTAATTCTGATGTTTAGGATATTTAAGGCCGACAGTATTATCAGTACCGTATTTATTTTGGCAGGCTATACATACGGCCCATTATTGGGAATGTATGCATTTGGATTGTTCTCGAAAATGAAAGTAAAAGATCAATTGGTGCCCGTTATAGCAGTTGCAGCACCCATAATTACGGGGATCTTAGATTTTAATTCGGTAAATTGGTTTGGGTTTCAGTTGGGGTATGAGAAACTGATTTTAAACGGGGCGCTGACATTTGCTGGATTATTTTTAATTCGTAAGAATTAATGTTTAACCCGCAATATGCGTTAGAAAATCTATTACACATTGAAATTGTTTCAAAACAAGGCACTTCGTAGCATCACTTCAACTCACCAGAACGATGCTCCCGAAAGTAATCGGGACAAGTGATGCCTCGTTTCAGTAATGCCTTGTTTTATTGTACTTGCAATGCTCATGACGAATCTCCAATATAATCCGGGTTTAACTATCTAAAAAACAAGTTTGTCACTTATAAATACTATGGTTTTCGCCATTATTCATAAATTCTCATAATAATCCGGGTTAGCGCAATGCTTTTGTAAGCATTTGGAAAGTGTGTAAACACCCTCTACCTTTAAAATAAACCTCATGAATCATGCATGTCTATATTTATTGAATTATGGACAGAGCTGAATTTACACGCTCTTTTCTGCGATCCATACTGACCCGTACCCAGAAGTACAAAAATGTAAAAAGGGCGTATAAGGCGGCTTGAAAATAGAGCAACAACAATTCAGGTTTAACCTCTGAAATACCCACTCCCATTGTCCGTAAGCGCAGATAAGCAGGAACGGCTGTAGTACCTGGCAATAACTTGGAAAGTGCGACCAGCCATCCCGGCATGGCAGAGGTTGGCCACGAAACCCCACTTAAAAAAAGGGCTATAGGCGACAAAAACATCATAAATACGATGGCCGATTCTCGGTGCCTGAATAAAGTGGACACAACAGTTCCCAGTAATATTACGGAAAGAAGGAAGGGGAACAAAATCATCCCTATATCGATCAATGATGCTTTATCCGGATAATTAAACCAGTCGTGAACCAAGACCACCGCAAGACAAATATTAAAAGCGGATAGAAACAAGTAAGCTCCTGCCTTGCCTGCAATCAAGGGTAATATTTCGCGGTGACGCCTTTGCAGCGGAAGCACAAAAGGCGAAGTTTTCGATTCGGAAAAGGTGCCGCCCACAATCCCAATCCCGATAAGCAGGGTCTGCTGAATGATGATGAGAATTAAACCGGGCATAATAAAACTACCATAGGCACCTGAAGGGTTGTACAAGATGTGCGTTTGCACGGAGAGAGGGCTGTTTGCCATTTGAGCCTGCTGAAACGATTTTCCTTCCAACATAGAACGTTTGACGGCAATACCGCCCCCAAAATAAGCATTGACATAGGATGCTGCCGTATAAAAAGCCTTATATTTCAGCATGTAGCTGCCATCGGCGTATACGGCCACATTCGTTTGTTTGCCCGACAAAATATCTTTCTGAAAACCCTTAGGGATTAAGAAAACCCCATTTATTTTATTGTTTAACAACATATCCTCGGCATCGCTTAAACCCTGAGGTTTACATGATACGGCCACCTCCTGTGATGCATCTAACATGTTGGTATACTTTCGGCTGGTTGAAGTTTGGTCCAGATCAACCACCCCGATGGGCAAATCGCTAAGTACCTCGTTAAAATAACCGAACGAATATACAACCGGATAAATCAGTAAGGCCCCCACCAAAATCAGTACTGCGCCACTATCGGTAAAAATTGCTTTCAGTTCTTTTAAAAAATGAACGGCAATTAACTCAAAGCTATTTGTTTTATTTGGCTCTTTTGTCATGATTTTATAATTTTCCCCAATGTTTTTTATCGCTCAGGCAACGTTTATAAGTTTTAAACCATGCCATACCCATCAGCATAAATATCAGGAGATAGCAAATATAAGGTAAGGTTTCGCGGATAGGAGCACCGCGCAGAGATTGTGAAATCATAAGTTTCTCCCACCATGTAAAAGGAAATATTGCGCTAACCAGCTTAACAAATTCCGACATACCTTCCAGGGGAAATGTCAATCCGGAGAAAGTAATGCCCATCATAATGTAAGCGCTGCCCACCGATAGCGACAGCCTCATATTTGTTGTGACCGCCACAAACATTAATCCCATCAACTGATAAGAAATAATAGCGATAAATTGACCAAAAAAAATAAACAAAAAATTACCTTTAAGGGGCATCCCTTCCACCTCATACAGTAAATAGGCAATAAACATGGAAAAGCCCGAAAAAATAAGTGTATAGGGTAACATCTTCCCTGCTATTGCGAAGCGAACACTATTGTTTCCGGCTTGGAGTAGGTCCAGCCCGGTGCCCCTTTTTAGTTCATTTCCAAAGGAGTATACCGAGGCCATAAATGCGAATAAAAACAAAGTAAAATAAAGCATGGCCGAATTTAGGAAATACCCATAGTTCACATATGGGTTAAATAGTACATGTTTTTGGATGTTCACCGGCATAACTCTTGCCATTGCCTGCGCCTTATTGTTTCCCGAAAGCATTAATTTTTTTAGTTGAATACCGCCGGATATAGTACTTAAAGTTGTCACCACAGAGCGCTGAACAACCCCAGCCACGGTCACATTTGTTCCATTAATATACACTGGCACCGGTGCTTCCAGCCCCTGAAAAACTTTCTTCTCCAAGTTACCCGGTAAAAGAACAATAGCATGTATTGCCCCTTGTTTCAGCCATTCCTGGGCCTGGAATATATCCTGGGTTCCGGCTATTACCTGAACATCGGGAGAGGCATTTAAGGCATTATTAATTTTAATCGAGAGTGAGGAGCCGTCCTGATCTAACACCGCAATCGGCAATTGTTTAGCAACCCCATGATGAAAAATAAAAAACAGCAGAAGAATGCCAACCAAAGGTCCTCCTAAAAGCAAGAACCGATAGGCCGGATTTTGCTTTATCCGGTCAATCTCTCGATTCATTACGATCAATATGGGATGTTTCTGCATATTATTCCTGTTCGGATAAAACAATAACTGCTGTCATTCCGGGCCGCAATCCCTCAATGTTTTTCACCGGACGGGCTTCGATTTCAAAGGATTTTAAATCGAATTCACCCGAGGTTTTAGTGGCATTCCATCGGGCAAAGCTCCCTGTTGGGCTAATATAGCTTACTTTAAATTCATATTCATGATTATCTAATCCGGGTATGGTTGCATTAAATTTATTGCCCATTTTAAACTTGCTTAAATAATCTTCCCGTATATATAAGGTTACCCAAATATCACTCAGGTCCAACAAGGTAACTACCGGAAAACCGGTTGAGACCAACTCTCCCTCTTCCACGTTAATCCCGGAAACTTCGCCGTTAGCCATGGCGTTAATGGTGGTTTCATCTAAATACGCCTTTACCTCATCAATGGCGGCGTCAGCCCGTTTAACCATGGCCGCGGCGGTTTCTTTATCTTCCTGACGGGCTCCTTTCTCGGCTTTCTGCCAAATCGCCTTTGCTGCGTTCGACGTTTCACGGGCTGCTTTCATTCTGGTTTCAACCTCATCGCGTTGCTGAGCCGGAAGTACTCCGTCCTTGTACAAATTTTGAACCCTGTCAAATGTTTTCTCGGCAAACTGGGCTGCGGCCTCCGCTTTTACGTAGGTACTGTACGCGGCGGTGATGTCCTCCTGTTGCGCGCCTTTTTGCGCTTTCTGGTTTTGTGCATGGGCAGCCGAACGTGCCGCAATGGCATTGGCTAATTTTGCGTCGATTTCGGGGCTGTGAATTGAAAAAATAAAATCCCCCTGTTTAACCTGCTGCCCTTTTTCAACAGCCACTTCCCGGATCCTTCCTGAAATTTTTGAGGCAACATTATATTGTTGAGCTTCCACTTCTCCCTGAAGTATCAGCGGTTCGGGTTTCATCACTATAATGAATGTGTACACAATAAATGCAACTATTGCTATCAATACGATCATTGTGCTTATAGTCTTCTTACTCATCATATTCAATTTTATTTTTTTATGAACGATAAATGATTAAAGTGTTTCCGTTATGACATTTCCCCCTTTCGAAAAATCCGGAAAACGATCGGCCATGCCTACGGTCTGTAAAAAATAAACCAGGGTTACGTCGTAATCATATAATACTTTCAGCCGTTTTGTTTTTGCCTGTAACACCTTTGTATGCGCCTCAACAACTGTAGTTGAATTGGCAAATCCTTCAATAAAGGCTTTTTCTGTACTTGAGCAATACTCGTTGGCAAGAGCAAGTGTCGTTTCCAGTTCTGTTTTCTGCTCCATCTGCATCTGAAGTTCATGAAACAACTTTACAAGATAAGCTTCCAGGTCGTCGTTCGCTTTTTGCTCGGCATATGCCACCTGGTTATACATTGTTTTGCTGGCCCGAATATTATTTTTGCGCTGTGCCCCCTCAAAAAGGGTCCATTTCAATCCAACACCTACCAGCCATTCGGGCACGTACGGAGAAAGATCTTTGTCCGCTATATTATAATTTCCCAAGGCGGCCAGTGTTGGCAGGTACTCATTTTTCTCAACCCTATGCTTTATTTCAACCAATTCTTTCTTTCCATGAATTTGCATTAGCTGAGGGTTAAACGCCTTTGCTTTCTCAATCCATGCCTCCAACCCTGTTATTTCTTTATTAATAAACAAATTACTGGCGGGGATGACCTGGTGCAAGGAATCATTGGCCAGGGTGGCCTTCAGCCCTGTTCGCAGGATTTTTACATTTCGCGTTGCTTTTTTTAGTTCGCGTTCCGCCTCATTTTTAGCAACTTCAGCATGTAACAATTCTACTTTGGCTATCATTCCGTTATCAAAAAGCTTTTTTGCGTCCGAATAGTGATTTTCCATACTTTTCAACATTTTGTCCCTAAGCTTGACGACTTGCATCCCCAATGCCAATCCATAATAACGCGTCACCAGTTCGGCAAGCAACATACCCTGGGTGTGCCTCAATGCCTCCTTGCTGATATTGTGCTGGACGTCAGCTGCCTGATTGGCGCCTTTTATTTTACCGCCGGTATATAGCGGCCACACAAAGCCCGCCGAAACCACTGCAAAAAACTTTTCCTGTATCGTCTGGTCCCATTCGGAATTTTCAACAACCTGGCCGGCTTCCAATAATTCCTGGCGGACAGCCGCCGTGCTCATTTCGTCCGTCAACACAGGCATAGCATCACTGGTTGACGGATCTGGATTGGCAACGCCACTGAATACACCATAATTCCCCAGGGTGGTATACAACGGAGCTATGGCATCCCCTACGGGAGTTAAATCCAAATGCAAGGGGTCGGACATGGTAACCGCCTGTGCATTCACCGAAACAATGGGCATATGCAATCCCCTCTTCGATTTTATTTCGAATTCTCTCTGCCGAATTTCTTCTTTTTGTTGGAGAAGTGCCGGATTTTGTTCCAACATCATTTGCATTGCCTCCTCAAATGAAAGCATTTGTTCCTGCCCCCAAACCGTCATGTTTAATGCAAATAATCCCAACATCACCATAGTTGTTTTATATTTTCGTATTACGTTCATATAGACTTTGTATTTAGTGCTTGTCTGAAAGACCCAGTTTTTAGAATGTGCCCTTTTTGAAAAAAGTCATCCGATAGCTTCCGTATTCCCTGATTTTCGGAAAAGCCAAGCCTTGAACTTGAACTTTTTGATTCAAGAACTTGGAAAAAAGAATGTTTTCTTGCTGACACTTTTTATGTTAATAACTTCTTTAGCAAATTGAATAGATGATCGATATCTGCCCTGGTAATTGTACCTTGTTTTGTGTATTTATAATGGTGGTTGATATATTGCAACACGGTAATAAATAGAATGAAATACAAGTCGTTAACAGTTAGTGACTTGTTGATCTTATCCGAAGGGAGACTTTTTTCCTTCATCCTGTGAATAATGGCCAGCGAATGCTCATGGAGCTGGTCATCCACTTTAAAACTGTAACTATTGGTTAAAACATAGAGAAATTTTACTTTTATAGGCTCTTCATTGGCCATTCCGATAAAATGTATTAGCATCGCTTCAACACATCCCATAAACGACAAGCCCTGATGCATTAGCTTTTCAAATTCGCAAAATACTTCTTCATACACTTCCTTGAGTATAGTGTTTACCATTTCGTATTTGCCTTTGTAATGCATATAAAAATAGCCGGTGGATATTTTTGCCTGTTTGGCTATTAAAGCTATGGATGCACCGCCGTAACCTCGCTCTACAACCAAATTCATGGTCGTTTGCTTCAATCTATTCATTTTAGTCTGATCGGGAATTCTAGCCATATTTATTTAATAAATGAATGTTCATTCATTATGATGTTGCAATAACAAAAATATATTTCACAATACCAAAACCTATTCGAACAAAAATCATATTTTTTCGAAAAAACAATAAAAGATACTTTAACTTTAAAATAACCGATCGTTAACTCCATTTCCACACATCCTGTATTACCCTCCTTTTTTTTGGTTTAGATATAGTATAATATACAAAGTTACTGATCGGAGGGTACGGTAAATTATTTAGATCTGAAAGGCTGATGGTTTGCACAAGTCTTGACTTTTAAGTTAGAGTTGTGTATCATTGAGGGTAAAAATAATCATCATGCGATTATTGTTGATACTTTTTCTTTCATTTTCATTCCTTAATATTGTTGGGATTGACAATCTTAGGCCTAGTTACCAGCTGATAGTTTTTGAGGGATCTGATTGGTGTGTCAATTGTATCAGGATTGAAAAAAAAGTTTTGGGCCAGCCTGATTTCATGGAATTTTTAAAACATAATAATATCCAATTGATCAGGGTTGATTTTCCACAACGGATAAAAATGAGCAAAGAACAAAAAAGATTCAATTCTGATTTAGCCGAGAAATATAACTTTGACGGAACTTATCCCAGTATTGTTATATCGCAAACTGGTAGCTCCGAGTTTAAGAAAATCACCTATAAAAACCAATCGATAGAAGAGTTTTGTAACAACATACTAACCGAAATAGAATTTATTAAATGAGAGAATTCAAAATCAAAAAACGATTGATGGGTTCTTCATTTACCTTGGGGGTTGTAACGGGAACACAAGAGCGGGCTGATTCTCTTTTTCATATGGGAATTGAAGAAATTTGGCGACTCGAAAACTTACTCTCTGAATTTTTGCCTCACTCCGAAACCTCCTTGATAAATAAATACGCTGGAAAAAGACCCGTGAAGGTTAGCGCGGAAACCTTTGGTTTAATGCAAAGAAGCCAGGACATCTCGCAACTATGTAAGGGTGATTTTGATATTACGGTGAGTCCGCTAAAAAAATTGTATCAATTTAAAAACAAGGCATTTGTGTTCCCTCATCAGCAAGAAATCGACAAGGTGCTTAAGTGTGTTGGTTTCAGGCATTTGAAGTTAAACTCAGATAACAATTCCGTTTACCTAACTAAGCCAGGTTCACAAATAAGCTTTGCGGCTATAGGAAAGGGGTACGCATCTGATCAGGTAAAAAAGCTGTGGAAGCATCATGGTGTAATTTCCGGTTATATAAATGCATCGGGAGATTTAACCGCATTCGGGAAAACAATAAGCGGAGAACCATGGGGTATAGGCATCTCGAATCCGGACAATAGAGAACAGATGTTGTTACACATTCCGCTTATTAACAATTCGGTAGCCACCTCTGGGGATTATGAGCAACATTTTATCTATAAGAATATAAGATATTCACACAATATAAACCCACATACCGGAATACCTTTGTCGGGTATAAAAAGCGTTAGTGTTTTTTCGCCTTCAGCAGAATTGTCGGATGCTTTGGCAACGGCAGTATATGTTAAAGGCATAATTAAAGGAATCGATTTTATCGATCAATTGCCTGATACGCATTGTGTCATCATTGATAAAAAAAACAAAATACACTTTTCCAAAAAGTTGAAATATAAACCCATGCAAACATTGCAAGCCGGGAATACACGTACCAATGATTTAAACAATAATGAACTATGATTAAATTTGTAAGGAGTTTATTGGTTTGTAGCACAATGCTTACTGTGTTTTCGTCATGTATTAGCCTAAAGCCATACGAACGTCAGTTTGTTGACGACCCCGAAATGCAAATGGGATTGGATTCCGGCCAAAACTTTAATATTTATATCAGTTCTATTCGCGAAGGAGCGACACCGGCCGCTAGCAGTAAGGGAAGCGGAGGGTGTGGCTGTAATTGATTAAATGAATAATTTTACAAGGACACACCCATGAAGCGGAAATACCTTTTGATTGGAAGTTTGGCGTTAGCCCAATTCTGGGCCAGGGCACAGGGGCATGATCGTGTTCGTGAAGAGACAGTCAAGAAAACGGAAATTGAGCTGGTGTTCAATCATTACCGACAAGATGGGGATCATTCGGCAGTGACAGGCGGTGCGGGAACGGAGGAGCTCACAGTTTACGGTCCCATGGCCAAAATCAAGCACTTTTCAGGGAAATACATTGTTAGTTATCAACTAGGTTCGGATATTATAACCTCTGCTTCAACCGATAAAATTGATTTTGTAGAATCGTCGGCATCCAGAGTAGACGGAAGAACTTATGCTAATGTTGGGTATGAACGCATCATCGATAAGCATAAAATGAATGTTTATGGAGGAACAGGCTTTTCCATAGAAAGCGATTATTTTTCATTGGGCGGAAACATAGGGTTTACGAAGCAGGACAAGGAAATGCTGAAAACATATTCTGTCGAGTTCCAATATTTCAACGATGATCTAAGATGGGGAAGACTAAAGGGTTCCGGCTTTAAACCTCAGAAATTGCTTTATCCGGCCGAACTCAGGCACAAGGAATGGTATGATGTTTACCGACGTATGTCTTATAATTTAAAATTGGGTTACACCCGAATCATCAATGCCCGAAATGTACTGGCCATCTTTCCCGGGTTCACCTACCAGGAAGGCCTGTTGGCAACCACTTTCCACAGGGTGTACTTTTCGGATGGTTCGGTGGTGGTTGAAAAGTTGCCACAACACCGCTACAAATCAGCAATAGCATTGAGACTTAATACTTTTGCCTATGGTTTTGTGATTTTTAAAAATACGGTAAATGGTTATTCCGATAGTTTTGGAATCAGCGCCATTTCTGTGGACCATGAAACTGCTTTTAAAATAAAGCCATTGTTAACATTATTGGCCAACGCTCGTTTTTATACCCAAAACGGATCCCCTTATTTTAACAAAATGGGACAGCATAGGGGCGATGAAAAGTTTTATACTTCGGACTATGATTATTCTGATTTCGAAACTTATCGAATTGGAACAGGACTACGATATCACCCGTCAAAATATTTACGTGAAAAAATAAAATTTAACGCATTGTTGATTCGCTACAATTTTAACTATCGTACCGATGGAATGAAAGCACATGTTTTTTCACTTGTTATCCAGGCTGGTTTTGAAAAGGCCAAGAACCATGGCTTTTAATAGGGATGATTTGACTGTATAAAAAAGATTTGCTTTCTGTTGTTTTTTTGCTTTAAACCGATGTGTTAGCACGTTGATGAAAATCAGTTCTGCTGAAATATCAGGATCGCCGGGGTATTCGTCTGTTATTAATAGCGTTAAGCTTTATTGATATCTTAGCTCAGCACTGATCTCCCAAAATTTAATTTCACCTCCAATATTTATTTTTGCATTAAACTTTCGACTACCATTAAAATCCGCTGATTCAGCGTAGTATTCTCCATCTGCCTTAGTTTTGACTTTCAGTTTTGACAAAGCCAGATATCCGATACCGTGTCCGGCATAAAAATATGGCTGCAAAGCCTTGTCCTTCCCGCTTGGGGAAAACCGTATTGCAAGCGGCAGTTCAACATATCGTTTTGCATTATCACATCTGCTTCCACAGTAGGCCTGGAATGATTTCCAGATCTTTTATAACGTGTTCGTTTTAAATGTAAGCCAGTTCAGGGCGAAGCGATAATTAGTTGTTCAAATTAAACTTAAGAAAACCACCAAATGTAAAACCAATCCGTGTTTTTTTTGTCAAAACTACATGCGGAAAGCCCAGACGCATCCATCCCTTCGCTAAGCTGCAGTGCCATATTGTTGGCGTCACCATCCCATTTAGAAGAACTGCTGTACATATACATACTGTAATTAACTTTTTGGGATAGTGAAATCACAGAAATTAATAACAACAACAGTAAAACACAATTCTTTTTCTTAATAAATCCATTAAATGAAGTATTTTGTGATTTGATAATTGTTGCCAGCTAACGGCTCTGCTAATTCTGAAGAATGCAATGGACCGCATCAAAGATATGTGCTAGTCAAACAGTATATTAGGTTTGTTGAGTTTTTCCATGTCAATGAGAAGCTTTTTTCAATCATTTTCACAAAGGATACTTTCGACTATATTTTACATTGACCAAATACAACTGAAGAAGAAACAGTATCAAGAACGATCAATAATATCATTTTAGTAACCGTAATTATCCTTTAAAATTCAATCCGTAATGTTAATGTATGATGGCTTTCATTTTGCAGGTTAATTTCAGGGTGTAAATTTAACCCGCAATGTGCATTATAAATTCTATTACACATCGAAATTACTTTAAAACAAGACACTTTGTTGCATCACTTCAACTCACTTTTTTGCGAGCGATAAGGAATGGATTAGTTCTGAAATATACAATTGCAGATTATTAGTTTCGCTTCCAATCGATTTATGAAAATAGGTAACAAAACTAAAGAATCTGCAATAATTCAGAATCATTCCAATTAAAATGACATTCGTTGTTAATTAAAATAATAGATCACAGTACTTTTTTTATAAACTTTCCTCTATGCAATATCAAAATAATTTCTTATTATTGCAGTACGCTTGTCTTTCATACAAAACCAAAATAAAGTTTTGATGCAACCTAACATATCAATCTCAAAACGATGTGCGCATTTACGATGTTTTTGGTGGAGTAAATCAGTTTATTTTTTATTATTTATCAACTTATCATTCAAACAAAAATTGCTATGAGTGAATATTTTAACAAGGTAAAAGAATACCTTATGGATTTGGAGTACCGCATTGTTACCGAAGATGCAGCAGCAGAGCTAGTTGTTATCGAAAAAGAAGAAGATGGTATCAGTAACGTAGTGATTGATTGCGAGGACAGCATTATGATTATCGAAGGACTTCTTTTTGAAATGAACACGGGAGCAGAGGATATTTATAAATCGCTATTAATGAAAAACCGTGAAGTAGTTCATGGTGCCTTCGCATTAGACGAATCTGGTAAAAGAGTAATATTCCGCGACACGCTCCAGCTGGAGAATTTAGATTTAAACGAGCTTGAAGCATCGCTGAACTCGTTGAAACTGATGTTGTCGGAGTACTCTAATGAATTAATCGAATTTTCAAAAGCTTAAAACGGAAAAAAAATGGGAATTTTTAATAGAATATTTAAAGTTGGGCAAGCTGAGGCCCATGCAGTGGTCGATAAATTGGAGGACCCAATTAAAATGACGGAGCAAGGTATCCGTGATCTTAAAAATGATTTGGACAAAAGCCTTCAGGCATTGGCCGAGGTTAAAGCCATGGCTATCCGCAGTAAAAAGGACTTGAATACCAATAGGGAAATGGCTAAAAACTACGAGCAAAAAGCCATTTTGTTAATAGGAAAAGCTGAGAAAGGAGAATTGGATGCCGCCGAAGCCGATAGATTGGCAACCGAAGCTTTGACTCGCAAGGAGGAAGCTGTTGCGGAAGCATCGAGAGCGCAAACCGAGGTGGAACGTTTTGCTACAAACATCGCCACCTTGGACAAAAATATTAAGAAGCTTAAAAGTACAATTACAAGTTACGAAAACGAGTTGCGCACTTTAAAGGCTCGTGCACGAGTAAGCTCCGCTACTCAAAAAATCAATAAACAGTTAAGCGGAATTGATAGTACGGGTGCTGTTTCCATGCTTGAAAAGATGAAGGAAAAAGTTGCCCAACAAGAAGCTATGAGCGAAGCTTATGGAGAGATTGCATTGGATAGCAGAAGCATCGACGACGAAATTGATGATGTTCTTTCCGAGAACAGTGTAAAAGCCTCCAGCTCTCTTGAAGAACTAAAAGCAAAACTTAAGCAACAGTAATACTTTTTGTAAATACAAGATGACCATGGGTATCTTTGATATATTTAAGAAAAAAGAACCTCATTACGATAGCACCAACATCCGGGTACAAGACCTGGATGTTGGTTTTGTTTTTGAGTATGACCTTTCAACATGGGAGGTAGAGGCTATTTACGAATACGACTGGGGCGATGATTACTTTACTCGGGAGTTTAAGGTGAGCAATGGTACTTTAACTCGTTACTTATCTATTGAAGAAGATGATGAGTTAGAAATAAGTTTGTCTCAAAAGATTAAAGTCAGAACTTTGGACGAGGAACTGATGAAAACTTTAATGGATCGTCAGAAGCCACCGGAAAAAATAACCTACAAAGGAGTCACGTACTTGTTGGAAAACGAAGCATCGGGATATTTTCATGATATTGCCAAAGGCGATACCTGGGAAGAATTCCGTTCCTGGGACTTTGAAGATAATGCGGGTAAGCATGTGCTTACCATTGAACAATGGGACGAAAAGGAATTTGAAGCTTCGGTAGGCATTACCTTGAAAGAATTCGAGATTTCAAATATCCTGCCTGCCTCTATATAAATCTTATTGCATTTTTAAAATGTATAATATCCAAGCATATGAACAACGGAATTGCTAAAGTCATTATCATCGTTATCATCGGGTTTTTCGTTCTGAAAACCTGTAATAACCGGAAATCATCGCGTCAATATTCAAGTCAGGTTACACAAACTGCTCAAAACTGGGAGAAATCTCCGGTTGATGAATTGATACGCGACCTTTCATCGGAAAAAAACTTCTCCATTATATTGCTCGACATGGATTCGAGAAGCGGGAAATACTATCATAAATACAATATCATTGTTGAACAACCGGATACGGTATCTGCCAATGAAACAGATTGGAAAGAGGTTTCGGATGCTTTCTTCGCCAATAATGTGGACAACATGGGCATGGAGATTGCCTCGAAAAAAGACGGTAAGGTATCTAAGGTGGCGGCTCCTGCGGGATATAGCAATTACATAGGTAACGAAAAATATGGTCAGTGGCGGCAAAGGGATGGATCCTCATTCTGGGAGTTTTATGGACAATATGCCTTTATGTCCTCTATGTTCAATCTAATGGCCTACCCTGCGCGTCGCTCCTATTACGACGATTATTACCGTGGTGGTTATTATGGTTCACGTCCGTATTATGGTCCGCAAGGTTCAAATATGTACGGAACGAAGTCATATACCTCACGAAGTGGTAAAAGTACAACGTGGGGTGCAAAACCTTCATCCTTTAAAAGTCAGGTTCGCAGCCAGGTTTCACGCTCAAGCAGTGCCAATAAATCAAGGAGTTACTCATCCGGTTCTCAATATTCCGGAAGTAGCTCTAAGACCACTCGCAGTTCATCCAGATATAGCAGTTCATCATCGCGTAGTCGCAGTGGTGGGTTTGGAAAGTAATTAATAACTTCACCTGGACTATTCAATAAACTATTGAAAATAAACACTTATGAATTTATCAGATATTTCAACAATACTCTACGATGCTATTGCATATATTGCTGTTGGCTTCGTTATATTTTTCTTAGGAAAATTAGTCTATCAAATGGTTAATCGAGGATTTAGCATCAAGGAAGAGCTGGTAG
Source organism: Saccharicrinis sp. 156 (assembly GCF_050589685.1). NCBI lineage: Bacteria > Pseudomonadati > Bacteroidota > Bacteroidia > Marinilabiliales > Marinilabiliaceae > Saccharicrinis > Saccharicrinis sp. 156. The sequence goes on along the minus strand of NZ_JBNGOS010000062.1, from coordinate 10,229 downwards.
AAAAGGATAATCTGGCCTTTGCATTTGCACATGTAGGTTATTTTATTGGTCTGTTATTGGCCATAGGGAGTGCCATAGTAGGGCCCTCCAGGGGGCTTGTGCAAGATGTTATTGACATTTTAATCTATGGCGTTCTGGCCATCATCTTGCTAAACGTGTCGATTTGGTTCAACGATAAAATTATCCTTCGAAAATTTTCGGTTAAAAAAGAAATTATTACTGATCGTAACTCAGGTACTGGTGTGATTGAAGGCGCTGTCTCCATTGCCTCGGGACTAATAATTTTTGGTGCCGTAAGCGGTGAGTCGGAGATGGGGGGCTGGGCTCATGGCATATTAACCGCGGTGGTGTTTTGGGCTGCCGGTCAACTGGCCTTGATTATTGCTGCCGCAGTTTACCAAGTAATAACCCCCTACGATGTTCATCATCATATCGAAAAAGATAATGTGGCGGTAGGTGTAGGTTTTGCTGGAGCTTTAATTGCCATCGCAAATCTTATTCGCCACGGAATAGCCGGCGACTTTGAAGGATGGGGACCGACTTTCACCGAAGCCGGCTTCGAGTTGGTACTGGGTATTATCCTTTTGCCTGTGATGCGATTTCTGACAGATAAAATATTACTGCCCGGACAACGTTTAACCGATGAAATCGTTAACCAGGAACGGCCCAATGTTGGAGCTGCCATTATTGAAGCATTTGCATATGTGGGTGGTTCTGTGTTGATAACCTGGTGTTTGTAATTAGATGACAGACTTTTAGATTAAAGACAAGAGACAATAGACGGGATGCCCGAAATGAAGAGCGGATATTTTTTAGACGCAATTTTATAGTGTCGTCCGTATAATTCGTCCTGTTAGCCCTGAGTCATGGGGAATTGACGGATCGGCTCCTTTGCCATAGGCTGCGGCTACCGGAGAAAGATGCGGGGATGGGGCTTATTGCTAACCAGCATATACACGAAGTAGGTTAAATGATATATGATAGCTTTGGGAATATCCTGTTTGCTGTTTTGTATGTATTGATTTCCAATTTATCATGTTCAAAATAAAAAACCGATACTCGGCCATATTAATGGCTGCTATTTTTGCTACCGGATTCAGCGGAATCGTGGCAGAATATCTTCTTTCGACTCTGGCCACCCATTTTCTGGGGGATTCAACCATGCAATGGGCCTTGATTGTTTCCACCATGATGTTTTCCATGGGGCTGGGAAGCCGGATCAGTAAGTCATTTACCAACCGGTTGACCGAGAAGTTTCTAATACTGGAATTTATCCTTTCCCTGGTAGTCTCCTTCGTGCCGCTCATTGTGTACACCGCATCGGCTTATATACAGTCGCTGTCCATACTGATCTACACATGCAGCATAGCCATTGGTATCCTTATCGGGATGGAGATCCCTTTGGTTACCCGTATTAACGACCAGTACGAAGACTTAAGGGTGAATATTTCCAAGGTGTTGGAGAACGATTATTATGGTAGTTTATTGGGAGGTGTGTTCTTTGCTTTTATCGGTATCCCATTTTTAGGAATTAATTATACACCCTTTGTTTTGGGCTTGGTAAACTTTAGTGTGGCTATTGGAGTTTTTTTCTTTCTCAGAAAGTATATAGCGCCTGCCTTTAAAACAATTTTCAATATTGCTATTGTTTCAATTTCCGTCCTATTAATTGGTGGCGTTTTTATGGCTGATCCAATTATTAAATATGGCGAACAGGAAAAATACAAAGACAAAGTTATCTATGCTGAACAAACCAGGTACCAACGAATCGTTATCACGCAGTGGCAAGATGATTTCTGGTTGTATTTGAACGGTAATCAGCAGCTTTGCACGATGGATGAGATGATGTATCATGAGCCACTGGTGCATCCGGCCATGAGCCTGCACCCTCATCCTAAGGAAGTATTAGTATTGGGAGGAGGTGATGGCTGTGCAGTACGCGAGATATTAAAATATCCGGTAACCGATAAAATTACTTTGGTGGATCTCGATCCTTCTATGACAAAGCTTGGTAAAGAACACCCGCTGCTGAATAAACTTAATGCGGGAGCACTTTCGAATTCAAAGGTGGAAATGGAAAACAAAGACGGATTTGTATTTTTAAGTGAGACCAAATCTTTTTACGATGTGATTATCATTGATCTGCCCGATCCAAGAACAGTTGAGTTGGGACGTTTGTATTCAGAGGAATTTTATCGTATCGCGTATAAACACCTTCGTCCGGGGGGTATTATTGTCACTCAGGCCGGGAGTCCTTATTTTGCCACCAAAGCTTTTAAATGTATTGTAAAAACCATGGATAGCGCAGGTTTTAAAACCATCCCGTTGCACAACCACGTAATTACCCTGGGGGAATGGGGATGGAGTTTAGGCGTGAAAAGTGATAGAAGTTTAAAATTAAAAGAGGCATTGCAAAATTTGAGTTTCGATAAGTTGGAAACCAAATGGATAGATAACGAAGCCATGAAACTGATTACTTCGTTTGGCAAAGATATTTATCCCGGGCAAAATGATTCCGTGAAAGTAAATAGGATTCACGACCCGGTGCTTTATAAATACTATTTAAAAGGTAATTGGGATTTGTATTGAGAAATTAACTCGAGTGAAATGAAAATATGGTATGAGTTGTGAGCTCTCCAATCATTTAAAATTTAACCACAGATAAACGCTGCGTAAAAACTCCGTGTTTCTCTGTGGTAATAAATAAGCATCATGAAAACAATTCAACATAAACAACTTCCTCCACAAATATTCAATCTTAAAGGTTGGATGAATTTGGTGGACGAAGTCCAATTGAAAGAAACTTTTGGCGAACTTCTGGTTAAATCAGGATTTAATGTACTGGATTATTCCTCCCACCAATTTCCGGTAAATGGTTTTACTGCTTTTTGGCTTTTGGCTGAATCGCACCTGGCACTTCATACTTTTACGGAAAACGGCTGGTGTTACATCGAATTGTCAAGTTGTAATCAGGAAAAGACCATAAAGTTCAGGGCCATGGCAAATGCGCTGTTGGATGAAGTGAGATGGGACGAAGAAATCAAAAACTGCGAGCCCGGCAAAAAAACAGAATTAAGTTTATAACTTTAAGTACTTTGAAGATAATTCTGATCTATGAAAAACAAAAAGCTTTTATACATAGGTATAGTTGTTTATTTAGCCCTGGTATATGTAATTGCCCTAATTGAGAAATCGGATCCTAATGCCAATATTAAAACATTTACCGATGCGTTGTGGTACGCTGTGGTTACACTCACTACGGTGGGTTATGGCGACTTTTATCCGGTTACCATACCTGGCAAGATATTGGGCTTGTTTATTATTTTGGGAAGCTTAGGGATACTTGGATATTTAATTGGTGAAATAACGTATAGAATAAACAGTTATATGGAAAAAAAGAAAACCGGTTATTTCGGCACAAAGTTCGAAAACCACTACATAATAATTGGTTGGAGCATGTTTGCGCGTCAGGTTGCGGATCAAATTTATAATGCAGGACACAAAATTGCCCTGGTTACCAACTCCAAAAATGATTTGGAACTTTTCAATGATTTATATGGAAGTGAAAATACTTTTGGCCTATTCGTTGATTACAAGAATCTGCCCGCTTTTGAAAAGGTGAATATCAACAAAAGCAAGGCTGTTTTTATCAACTTTAAAGAAGATACCGAAACACTTGTTTTTGTGTTAAACATTAAAAAGGAGTTCCCTGATTTGAATATTGTAATCAACTGTACCAATCCCGAATTAAAGGAAACACTTGAGAATACTGGCGTTAACCATGTGGTAGCACGTCACGATGTGGCTTCGCGCATGGTAGCCAGCTTTTTATTTGAGCCGCATGTGGCTGAGTTTACCACCGATCTTATTTCCACCGGCGTAAATGAGTACGATCAGGACATCCAACAGTTTAAAGTAAGTGAAGAAAATCCTTACAACGGACAAAAGTATCTGGATGCCTTTATGAATATGAAAAAGGAATTAAATGTAATCCTAATTGGGTTAGTTACGAACGACACCCTGATAAAAAATCCTGCCGACGATCAGATTATCCGTCCCAACGACTATATCATAGTGATTTCAAGAGGGGATAATAAAAGCAAGCTGGAACGTACATTCGGTATTAAAGAAGGATTTTAAACAAATTTTTCAATAATTTAAATAAATGAAGTAATATTGATATATTTGATATTGTAAAGACAAATCCTAACGTAATGCTGAGTGCCGTTTCAAATATTAGCCAGGGAGAAACTAGAGTTATAACAGTGAGATGTATTTTGCTGATTTTTATTTATGCGTTTACATTTCAAGTTGGCGTTGTCAATGCTCAAGGCAATATTTACGATGCGAACGGTCATGAAATTAATATTGAAGAATATTTAAGAAAGGCAGATGAAAATATTGCCCTGGGGGATGAAAAAGAAGCTACCAGATATATCAACTCAATAGCCGAAGGTTATTGGAATAAGAAAAACTATTTAAAAGCTATTGAATATTATATCAGATCGATAAAATTAAACGAAAAGATTAATAACGAAAGCGGAATTGGTTCTATCTCGAGTAACCTGGGGATGATTCATGCCGACCTCAAAGATTACGAGAATTCCCTGGAATATTTTAATACCGCTATTTCTATCCGAAGAAAACTGGGGGAAACCTATGGTTTAATATCAGCGCATATAAATGCTTCGGTAGTGCTGAATAATTTAAAACGCTACGATGAATCGATAGAGAATTTACAACAGGCTTTGTTGCTATCGACCGAAAAAAGTGATGCCGATCAAATGAAAAGTTGTTACGGTATGCTCGCAGAAACCTACGAGAAAAAAGGTGACGGTGAAAAAATGATAGAGTACTATAACCTTTATCGAACTTTTCATGAGCTTGTTGAACGAACCAAAAGTCAACAAGTGCTGGAGCAAGCACGCGAAATAAAATTAAAAGCGCAATATCTCGAAGCGCAGAAAAGAATCAAGGAACTTGAGTTGGTCAATGCGCAGCAACAATTAGCCGAGCAGGAAAAAATGTTGACACAAAAAGACACGGTGTACAGCAACTTAATGATGGAATATTCCAAAAGCGAACTGGCCAATACGGTAATTAGTAATTATCTGCAATTAAAAGATCTGAAGATTTCGCAAAGCAGGGAAAAGTTGCGGCGGGAGAAAGTGTTTGTGCGTGTATTATCCATCTCGGTATTGATCGTTTTTATCCTACTAATTCTATTGTTTTATTTTCATCAGCAAAAAAGAAAAGCAAACAAGGTACTTAGTCAACAAAATATTGAGATAAACCGACAGCACGATGAAATTCTCCAACAGCAAAAGGAACTGGAACGGTATTATAATATTATTAGTTTGAGGAACGAACATATCACCAGTAGTATCAATTACGCTAAACTGATTCAACAGGCCGTGCTCGGGAAAAAAGGTGATATTAGACTTTTATTTAGTGATTCATTTATCTTCTTTAAGCCCAAGGATATTGTGAGTGGTGATTTTTACTGGTTTAAAAAGGTGAATGGTTACGCTATGATGGCGGTAGCGGATTGCACCGGCCACGGTGTGCCGGGCGCCTTTATGTCGATGCTGGGAATTAATTTAATCAATCAGATTACCAACAATGGTATTCATGAGGTAGATGCTGTATTGGAACGCCTAAGTATTGGTGTTAACAAAGCACTGAACGGGAATGTTAATGTGATCAGTAGCGACGGAATGGATATCTCGCTTATTTGTATAGATGAGAAAAATAAGCGAATGTACTTTTCGGGGGCGAGACACAACTTGTATTATGTTCAGGATAATAAGCTTAAGGTATTAAAAGGCGAGCGCTGTTCAATTGGAAATGTTCGGAAATGCGGAATTAAAAACAGAACGTATACCAAACACCAGGTTGATATCTCGATTCCAACATCCATCTACGCTTTTTCCGATGGTATTGTGGATCAATTCAACGAAAGCGACGATAAGAAATTTTTGCGTTCAAGGCTAAGGTCGCTTTTGCTTAAGATTCACAAAAAAACAAGTGAGGAACAAAAAGAAATAATAAATCAGACCTTTAGTGAATGGAAAGGAAATCAAACGCAAACGGATGATGTATTATTGATTGGGATTAATCTGCAGCCGAAACTTGATATTGGTGAATCTGAATCTAAAGCAAAAGTAGTCACTACAAGCAAATCATAATGCGAAACCCATTGTAACTTACTATAAATAAACTAAAATGAATAAAACTACACTGGTCATCCATTGCTTTATTATGTTTGTTTGCTCAACTGTTATTCGTGCGCAGAATCCTATTTTGCCTAAACCAACATTTTATGTCGACAGTTTAAACAGGTATTATATGCAGGCCGAGCTTCCGGTGTTTTTTTCAATTTCGCATGCCGAAAACAAAGAGGGCGAAAAGTTGTCGCCTGCAGATGATGGAGGTGCGGTAAACGAACGGAAACCTATTTATATGGACGGACACGGAAAACATAAAATCCGACATATGGATAGTCATCAGGGAAAAACACTAGATGCCTTTACTATTTATGCCGATGGAAAGGCGCCAAAAACCTTGGTGAAGACCAACAACGTCCCCGCTTATAGAAACCAAAAAGCACAGTATTTTGGTAAGAACCTGGTGGTATCGTTAAGTGCAACGGATGAAATGTCCGGTTTAAAGAATATATACTTCTCGGTCAACAATGAACCATTTAAAAGTTTTACTGGTGAATTTGTTGCTTCCAAGGAGGGAGATTATTATTTGCAATATTACGCTACGGATAATGTTGGCAATGCCGAAAAATTGAAGCAATATAAATTTACACTTGACTTAACCCCGCCTAAAACCTTTTACCATATTGTGGGAATTGCCAAAGACAATATTATTTCAACCAGCACACGATTATATCTCACCACTTCCGATAGTTTATCCGGGACCGGTAAAGTTTATTATCATTTCGATAATGATCGGCCTCAAGTGTACCTGGGAAATGATTTGCCTGTTTCTCAATTAGATGATGGGCATCATACGTTAAATTACTATGCAGTTGATAGGGTAAATAATAAAGCCGAAAACGAACAATTAAAATTTTATCTGGATAAAACTGCACCAATTGTTTCCGCAGATGTTTTAGGAGATAAATTTATTGTTGGCGATAAGGTTTATTATTCGGGCAGAACCAAGCTAAAATTGACCGCTGTCGATAATAAATCGGGCATTAAAGATGTTCTGTATGCCATAGATAGTGATGATTTTATGGAATATACCGATCCGTTTTATTTGCCCGGTAAAACAGGGAAGCATACCGTTAAATATTTTGCCAGGGATAATGTGGCAAACGATAAAAAACATTCGGAATATAAGCATGTGGTTGGAGTAGTATATGTAGATTTAACCGGCCCAAGTTTGTCATACGACTTTAATGGGGCCCGGTTTAAAAAAGGCGAAATGAATTATATCTCGGGTAAAACAGATATAGTGCTGAGAGCTACAGACCAGGAATCCGGTTTGAAGGAGATCAAGTATATGATTGACGGAAGCGGGGAGGTGGCCTATGATAAACCGTTTAACATTGAAAAAGACGGACTTCACAGCATTACTATTGTGGGGTATGATCACGTCAACAACCGAAATGTGGATAATTTTGAATTTACCGTTGATAATGTTCCCTCGGATATTTTTGTAACCTATTCGGCTTCCCCTACCGATACTATAAATAATATTCCGGTATACCCTTCATACACCTCCATCTTTTTGGCCGGAACAGATACAGGAACGGAGTGTCATAGAATAACATACTCCATTAACGGGCAGCCTCTTCAGGTTTATGACAACAAAATTACGGGGTTTAGAAAAAACGCCCATGTAGAACTGAAAATTTTTGCCGAAGATAAACTTCTGAATAAATCGGAAATTGATATCGAGTTCAAAACAAATGCGTTGTAGGATGTTATAATCAGGTACGACTTTGAGCGGAATATATAGGTCGTACCCAGGCTATTTATTTTTTATTATTGGAGAGACTCCTGCATCAACTTACTCACCTTCAAAACTGATAGATCCCCTGTTATCTTCATCGGCATCGTAGGCATAAATTTTGCGGAGCAGGTCGGCGTGTTTGTTGTACAATACTCTGCGTTTAAGCTTAAGTGTAGCTGATAGCTCTCCGGAAGCTGCGGTCCAGGGTTCGTAAACTACCCTAAAACGCTTGATCTGTTCGTGTTGTCCCAATTGTTTGTTGGCTTTGTTAACTTCTTTCTGGAAAGCTGTAAGGACTTCCTTGTTTTTTATCAGTTCCTTATTGTCGCGGTAATGTATTTTATGGTCGTGTGCAAACATATGCAAGTGGTCGAAGTTAGGAGAAAGCAGGGCGCTGGCATATTTCTCGCTTTCACCAACGACCATTGCTTGCTCAATGAATATGGATTCTTTCAGCAGGTTTTCGATGGCCTGCGGTGCAATGTACTTTCCGCTCGATGTTTTAAACATCTCTTTTTTTCGATCTGTAATTTTCAGGAATTTGTCGTTGACCAGCTGGCCTACATCGCCCGTATGGAACCAGCCATCCTCGTCTATTACTTGGGCAGTAAGTTTGGGAGCCTTGTAATAGCCTTTCATGATACACGGGCCTTTGGTAAGTATTTCGCCATCCTCATCAATCCTCACTTCAATGTTTTTCAGTACAGGGCCCACTGTTCCTATCATTAAATTGCCCCGTTTGCTCGTATAATTTGTCGCAATTACCGGCGATGTCTCTGTTAGTCCATACCCTTCCATCAAGTGAATTCCTGCCGCAAAGAATAGCCTGCTTAATCGTGGCTGAAGGGCTGCTCCGCCGGAAATGACAAAATCCAGGTGGCCTCCAAATGATTTTTGCCATTTGCTAAAAACCAGTTTGCGGGCAATATTTAGTTTCAAACGATAATAGATGTTGTTCTTGTTTTCTTTGCTATAACGCTCTCCCAATCGCATGGCCCAGAAGAAGATGATTTTATTAATGCCCGATAGGTCTTCACCTTTTGAAACAATTTTATCGTATATGCGCTCAATTACCCGCGGAACGGTAGCAAACGCATTGGCTTTAACCGAAGCCATATCGGCAGCAATTGTGCCCAGGCTTTCCGCGTAAAAAATACTGCATCCCTTCGCCTGAAACAGGTAATTAACCAATCGCTCGTACACATGGCATAGCGGTAAAAAACTGAGAACCCTGGAGTCTTCTCGCAAATCAAATAAATCCCACACACCATGCACGTTGGTCATAAAATTGCCGTGTGTCAGCATAACGCCTTTAGGCAACCCTGTTGTTCCAGAGGTATAGATGATCGATGCTATATCCTCTGATTTGATACTCTTTTTTATTGCTTTATAATGGCTATTGTATTTTAACTTGTGTTTGGTTCCAGCCTCGGTGACAATGCTCCAGGATTGAGCCCCTTCCACGTTATCATACGTGAGCAGTTGAGATACGGAGTCAATGTTATCGGTTAGGGGTTTTATCTTTTTGTACAAAGAAACATCCGAAACAATCACCATTCTTGCCCCGGCGTGTTTAAATATATGTTCAAATTCCTCTTCGCTAATGGTTGGGTAAACGGGAACGTGAATCACTCCTACCATGGCCATTCCCATGTCAACAAAGTTCCATTCGGGACGATTGTTTGAAACGGTCGCAATTTTATCGCCGGGTTTAAAACCCATGCTCAAAAGCCCCAGAGCAAATTTCTTGGCGTTATCGCGATATTCTTTTACACTGAACTTGTACCAATGACCATTGCTTTTTGAGCAAAGGATTTCGTTTTGGGGGTTGTTTGTTTTAAGGTGTTTTAAAATGTCGAATGTTCTTTCAAAAATCATCTTATATCACTATTTACAACGCAAAATGAGTTATAGGATCTGACATTGCCTGCCTCTTATACCTCATTCATTTTATTACTTTCCAATGTCTGCATTCAAGAAGCGCAATTTAATATTTATTTGAATAAATCTTTAACGGGTATAAATTGAAAATTTAAACCCGTTAAAGAAAATAAAAGTTGCAGGCAAAAATATCAGATTAATCAAATGTAAATTCCAAGGCTATAAAATGATGATTGTATAATTTAATAGCTTAAACCCGCAATATGCATTAGAAATTCTATTACACATTGAAATTACTTCAAAACAAGACACTTCGTTGCATCACTTCAACTCACCAGAACGATGCTCCCGAAAGTAATCCATAGCCGTTAACTTAA
>NZ_JBNGOS010000061.1:0-26106 GCF_050589685.1 Saccharicrinis sp. 156 | reverse complement strand
GTTTTCGTGCTGGTTCTCAGACACTTTTTGTGAAATTGCAGACTCTTTCACAATTGAAAAGAGATTGAAAAAACAAATGCATCCAGAAATAATTAATTTAATTTTTAATGGCTAAAGTTAACGGCTATGGAAAGTAATCGGGACAAGTTGTACCTCGTTTCAGTAAAGCCTTGTTTTATTGCACTTTAAATGTTCGCGACGAAGTTCTAATGCATAATCCGGGATAAAACTAGTTTTTGTATGGCATAGGGTATATATATATTTCCTTTTTCGTTTTTTACATATTTCTTGCGCTATGTCATTGGTGCTGTTAACCAGATAGAAGTTAACCCGTTTTGCAGGGGTAGGTCCGTAATTTTCTGTAATTATGTCGAATCGTTTTTTAAAATTTACGCTGCTAGGACTACGGATTTTTTTCTGTAAAATGGTACATGTTGGTCCCCCATCAAGTCATATATGCTTTTTTTAAATTGAGGGTTCGGTGAACTTGCGGGCTGGCAAAACCTGATCGTGAATGTTACAGATTGGAGGCCACACAATTTTGTATGTTCGTGATCCTTCGAATCAGGTTCCAGTCGAAGCAATACCCTTTTTGCTTCAATTGGAGCCAGATCGCGAAGACTAACCAGTATGCAAGATCCCAAGGTGCAAATGTGCCATCGAGACGTTGCCGGTTTTGTGGTATACCGGACATGAATCGGGATCTGTTGTTAAATCCTGAGAAGTACTTTCCACCTCTCCGGTATATTAAAAATGAGCCGAGCATTTTCTCGTTGGTTCCGGCCAACGCCGTGCTCAGAAAATAGAAGCCCGCTTTCTTAGGCTCGCACCGCATCTCTGTGGGCACACCGTTTTATGTCGTTTGTAATGGCTAATTACATTATCTCTAACCTCATAGGAATATTTATTATTCATTAAAAGTTACTTTGCCAGAATTGACATCATACATAGCTCCAATAATTTTTATCTCGCCATTTTTTTCCATTCCAGCCAACACTTCACTTTCTTTAAGAATTCTATCGATTGTGAGGTGTACATTTTTAGCAGCAACATTGTCTACAAATGTAGGGTTTGACGAATTCCGCAAGCTTAAATCCTGAGGTTCAATAACTGCATTCACTGCAGGCTTTATATTGGATAGCATCGCTGTGAGATTACCCAGTTTTGCATCATCACAGGCGCCTTTAACTGCGCCACATGCGGTATGCCCTAGTACAACAATAAGCTTAGTTCCTGCCAATTTACAGGCAAATTCCATACTCCCTAAAATATCTTGATTTACAAAATTACCGGCTATACGAATACTAAAAATATCACCTAAACCTTGGTCAAAAACCAACTCAGCCGAAACCCTGGAGTCTATACAACTTAAAATAGTTGCAAAAGGAAACTGCCCGTCACTGGTGTCATTAACTTGCTCCAAAAGGTTTCGATTTGCTTTTAAATTATTCTGAAACCTAACATTTCCTTCTTTTAAAAAATCCAATGACTTTTGCGGAGTCATGGTTGCTTGAGTTTCTTTTGTATGTGCTTTCATATCTTTACTTTTAAATATCTACATTATTCATATTAAATAGCTTTGGGTCTGAGCCTAAAAAAATCAATATAACTAGACGGATTTTCAATAACCCCTCGTTCTGAAATTAATTTAATAGTGATATTCCTTTCTTCAGCTTTAATGGCAAAATCTTCCAATATCTCTATGATATCATTATCCAAATACCTTGTTTTTCTAACATCAAGTTCTAATAAAGAGTTTTCAGGAATGTTATTCAACTCTTTTAGGATAGCTCCTTTATTAAAGAAAGTTACTTCCTCAGCCAAAGTCATCTTCATTCTGCCATCGTCCACATCTTCTCCCTCCTTATGCAAAAAATGTGAGTTTTGATAACTTTTATAAAGGATAACCATTATTCCATTGGCCATACCTAACGCTATACCATATAGCAAGTCGATGAAAACAATACCCAAAACAGTTGTCATAAAGGGCAAAAACTGCTTCCAGCCAGAGATATAAATTTGTTTGAATATTTCAGGCTTAGCCAATTTATAACCTACCACCAGCAATATAGCTGCCAGTACGGACAGCGGAATCATATTTAACAGCCTTGGCATAATAATAACTGAAATCAACAATAAAAATCCGTGGATAATAGGGGACAATTTACTTTTACCTCCAGATTGTATATTTGCGGAACTCCTTACAATAACTTGCGTAATTGGTAAACCTCCAATGAAACCGGAAATAATATTTCCAGTACCTTGAGCAAATAATTCTCTATTAGTTGGTGTTATATTTTTATGCGGATCGAGTTTGTCGGTTGCTTCCACACACAGAAGAGTTTCTAAACTAGCAACCAAGGCAATGGTAAAAGCAATTATCCACACTTCCGGATTTGTAATTACGTTAAAATTAGGAAAGCTAAATTGTCCTAAAAAAGAAGATACATCCTCAGGTATAGGTACGCTAACCAAGTGCGATGGGGCAATAGCTAAAACCTCATTAGATTTTGTAACAACATAAAAAACGATACCAACACCAACCGCTACTAAAGGACCTTGTATAATTTGAAAAACTTTTCCTTTTTTAGATAAAATAATGTCCCAAAACAAAAGAATAGCAAGACCTACAACCCCTATTAAAGCAGAACCAGGCTGAATGTACTTTATAGTATTAATAAGAGCGGAGAATGTATTTTCACCTTCCGTATGAAAGAATGCAAAGTTTCCATCAGGATTCGCATCATAACCAAAAAAATGCGGTATTTGCTTAAGAATTATTATTATTCCAATTCCAGTTAACATACCTTTAATTACGGATGACGGGAAGTAATACCCAATTACTCCTGCCTTTAAAAAGCCTAATACAATTTGTATAGCTCCACCTAATACAACCGCTACCAAAAAGTTTTCATAACTCCCTAATGTACCGATAGCAGTTAATACAATGGCCGCCAACCCGGCCGCAGGACCACTTACCCCGATTTTTGATCCACTTAGTCCTCCTACAATAATTCCACCTACAATACCTGCAATTAATCCTGCAAACAATGGAGCTCCAGAGGCTAGGGCTATCCCTAAACACAAAGGTAGAGCCACAAAAAACACAACAACACTTGCCGGTATGTCACTCTTTAAATTTGCAAATAGTTTTTGTCTCATAATTTAATTATTTTAGTAATACGGCTGCAATATAATAAAACTATTACAAATGATAGTAATACTATCACATGAAAATACCAGAACTAAATTATCTTTGTAAATTACATTTTTAAATGGCGAATTAATGAGCGTAGAAATAAAAATATCTTTAAACAAAGGGCTTTACTTGAGAGATCCTCAGGAGTCAGAACTAGGAAGGAGCCTAATTAAAAATAGTATTTTATTAATAGATGAATTCGGGATAGAATCATTTACTTTTAAGAAGTTAGCTGCCCATATTAATTCAACTGAAGCATCTCTGTATAGATACTTTGTAAATAAGCATATGTTGCTTTTATATCTAGTTAACTGGTATTGGGAGTGGGTAAATTACCTCATAAAAATCAATACCGTAAATATTAATGATCCAAAAAGAAGGCTTCAAATTATTATTCATTCTTTCGTGTCAGCCACCAGAGATAACCCAGGCGTAGAATATGTAAATGAAAGCATATTGCAAAAAATTGTTATATCCGAAGGGATAAAAGCTTACCATACCAAAGAAGTAGACAATGAGAATTCGAAAGGTTTTTTCAAGAGCTATAAAGATTTAGCACTTATAGTGTCAAAGGTCATTTCCGAGGTGAATCCAAACTTCGAATACCCTTATACCTTAGCTACTAATCTATTTGAATTAACAAATAACCATATATTTTTTGCGCAACATTTACCTAGATTAACTGATGTTTCAATAGTAGAAAACGAAAATGAGGAGATAGAAAAAATGCTGAATTACTTCGTTGATAAATTACTCTTGTAGATAAAAAACAACTCACACTTTCATATGATGCTATGATCAACAATGATTAAGGAACATTGTATCTTTAAGCGTAACTTATTGTTAATTGAAAGTTTTATAGATCCGTTTTCTTTTAAAAAAAAAGAAAAAGCCTGCCACTTTATTCAATGACTCGCCACCCCTGCGATTCATTAAACAAAACAAACAGGCTTTTTCGGTTAAAGAATGATGGTATAACCAATCATCCGTTGCGTAACCTAAATCTTTGTGCCAAAAGTTAAGGTTAGCCAAATAATTTTTTAAACTAATTTAAACAAGTGTAGGTTTAAATTCTCTATCAGCACACTGCTTTATTTCCCTTAAGGCGAAAATAAGTTCCTCCATGTTTGGGGATATGCTGTCTGAACTTTTTTTGCAGGAGCATTGTGTTTTTAATAAAATGGCTTTTTCTTTTACTTCCGCAGATATTAATTTATTACTTTCCAATGTTGAAATAATGTTGTCATCTCCGCTTCCATAGGGGTCAATACCATTTTTATAAAGCATTGCACTCATCAGATATTCTGCTGACATGCTAATAATATTATAGGTGATGAGTTCTCCGAACTTATTGGATTTTGAAAAGCTAACTGCATTATGAAAATATTCGATGCCGGTATTATAGGTGTCTCTTGGATTTTGCATGGTTGTTTGTAGTAATTATTGTTTTAGGATCAGTTCTTTTAATTCATTCTTATCGATACTTTGTTTTTTGCTGGATGCTAATTTTTTTACTTTGGGAAGAATCTTTTTGCCTTCTTCGGCTGAAAGGTGTATGCCCATTCCAGCTAATGCATCGAGCACTGAAGCCACACCAGAGTGCTTTCCAATAACAAACTGTGATTTTTTACCTACTTCGCCAGGGTCAAAGGCATGGTACGTCATGGGGTTATTGAGTATGGAACGGCAATGGATGCCCGATTCATGGCTGGTAATTAATTCCCCGGTTACTGGTTTGGTTTGGCTAACCTTGCGCTGGGAAACTTCTTCTATGTAGCTACAAATATTGTTAATGTTTTTAAGGTCTATGCCAAGGTTTTGATTTAGGGAGAATTTTGCTGCCGCTGCCACTTCTTCCAAAGGTGCATTTCCTGCCCGCTCACCCAAACCGTTGATAGTGACATCGATACTGTTGCATCCGGCCTGCAGTGCAGCAATGCTATTAGCAGTGGCCATTCCTAAATCGTTATGGGCATGAAACTCCAGGTCCATCATGGGGAATAGGTTTCGATAGGTAGCTATCATTTCGTGTACCGAAAATGGGTTCATAATACCTACGGTATCCGCAAAACGAACTCTTTTTACGCCTAAACATGAAGCTTTAGAAATGTAGCTTCTCAGAAAATTAGGGTTGGCTCTGGACGCATCCTGAGCACCAATACCCACAAACTCAAAATGATTTGAGGCAAGACCAATCATGGTTTCCATCTGGGTTAAAACCCAATTGTAATCTTTACCTATAGCCGCCAACTGAATATCGCTTACAGGAAATGAAATACTGATTCTTTTTACCCCGGTGCGTTTGGCTGCCATGATATCCGAAACCGTGGCACGGGCCCAACAAAGCATATCGAAATTAAAACCCTGATTTACCAATGTTTTGATATCCTTTTCCTCCTGAATCGAAATGGCGGGTGTTCCAATTTCTGCTTCGTGAATTCCCAGTTCTTCCAACATCTGGGCAATACGAATTTTTTCCTTTAAAGAAAAAATAACGCCAGCAGCTTGCTCTCCGTCGCGTAAAGTTGTGTCAATCAGATATTGTTTCATGCTTATAAGATTTTAGAGAAGCGGTGACTAATGGCATCTTGCATATAGTCACCGCCTCTCTAGTTTAATCCGAGATTAAATACTCTTCTACGGCTTCGCCTTCTTCCAGGGCATCTAAAATCTCGTCAATTTTATCCTCGGTGATTTCTCCATACCAAAGGTTATTGGGATGGATTACCATAATAGGTCCCTGGCTACATACGTTTAAACATGCTGTGCTTGTAACAGCGGCATCAATACCCCTGTCGTTACATTCCTCCATAATGTATGGAATAAAGTCACCAGCGCCGGTTTTGTTACAGAAACCTTTAGCATCTCCTGCAACTCGATATGAGTTACATACCAAAATGTGATATTCAGGCTTTTTCATGATTTGATAATTATAGGTTAATTTATATTAATGTCTTGGTCAATAGTCACTGATCACTAGTTTATACGGTTTATCACTATTGAGCATTGACTAATCATTTAATTACTATATTCTGTGTTACTGCTGGCTTTCGTTTGCAGATTGTTAGTTTATTGATTATGCGATAATTATTTCCTGAAAAAATCGTTCAGTGTTTACCGCTCTTCGTTCTCTTGCTCTAGCCCATGCCTCAAGGTTATTGCAACTGGTTACTGCATACTGAGAACTGCCCACTGGTATCACCCGCATCCGGTTCCAGTACCGGAACATCCAGATCCACACTTAAAGCTTTCGGCTTTGGTGATGGTTCTTAGTTCGGTTCCTTTGTAAACAGAGTCCATTCCCTGGTCAATCAAGCCCGACATTTCCACAACTTTTAATCCTGATTTACCCAATATTTTTGAAGGTTTTGGACCAACTCCCCCAACCAATATGGCTCTGCAGTCACTCAATATTTCACCTAGTTCTTCCCAGCGCTTGTCACCATCTCCTCTTGGGGGAGTAACGCGTTGGTTCACTAGTTTATAGCCGTTAGGTGTTTCTTTAAATACATATAGTCTTTCCGCTTCGCCTAAATGTTGATTCACCAAGATGCCTTCATTACTGGCAACGGCCACATAAGGACGAGAATCAGCATCTCCTTTGTCAATTCTTACTTTGGCTGCTTCGGTCAGTAACTCCATGGCTTCGGTACTGTCTTTACCAAGTAACCCGGCTGCATCGGCCCGGCATCGGCTGCAGTGCGTCATAGGGGGAAGGTGCTCTCCAATCTCTTTTCTTATTTCTTTCATATAAGAACTTGATGGTTCGGTTAGCTCCGAGAATGGCGTATCTTCAACCGGAATCAATGGAATGGTATTCATTAAATCAACGCCCAGTTTAGATAACCCTTCTGCCAGTTCGCCAAGGTGTGTATCATTGATTCCCGGGATGACAATTGCATTGGCTTTAACGGTAATGCCTGCAGCTTTTAGTTTGTCAATGGCTTCCAGTTGTTTTTCCAATAGTAGCTCGGCACCGGCCAATCCAAAATATCCTTTCTTTTCGTAACGAACCCAACGGTAAACTTTTTCAAGTATTTTCGCATCCAAAGAATTGATAGTAATAGTAACATGACTCACCTCCAATGCTGCCAATTCATCAATATACGGTGCAATATTTAGTCCATTGGATGATACGCAAAGGATCATATCAGGGAAATTGGATCGTACCTGACGTAATGTTTCCATGGTTTCGTCAGGGTTGGCGAACGGATCGCCCGGCCCGGCAATCCCCACTACCGATAGTTGAGACATCTTTTCGCGTAGCGACTTAAGGTAAACGATAGATTGCTCCGGAGATAGTATGTTTGAAGTAACTCCCGGGCGGCTCTCGTTAACGCAATCGAACTTACGGTTGCAATAGTTACAGCTAATATTACACTTGGGAGCTACCGGTAAATGCACTCTGGCATATTGTCCTTTAGCTTCTTTATTGAAACAGGGGTGTTTTTTTAAGTCAATCATATCTTAGATTTTTAGATAAGAGACGATAGATAATAGACTTTTATCTTTTGCCTCAATAAGTTGTTATGATTATTATTAATAGATGTTTCTAAGAGGAAGAATGTGGCTCTTATCTCTGATCAAAATATCTATTACCTAAATGTATTTATATCCTACTTCGGAGTGTTCTTGTTTATATTCCATCATGGCATTCCCGATTTTATCGAAGAGCTCTTGAGCCCCTTTGTAGCCTATGTGTTTTAGTCTTGAACCTCCCATTCTGTCGTGGATGGGGAAACCAACCCTAATAATCGGAATCTCTAACTCTCGGGCGATGTAATACCCTTTGCTGTTACCGACGATTAAATCGGGTTTCATATCGATGCACAGCTCGTTGATTTTTTCGTAATCCAAATCACCCATTACCTCAATGGTTTTGCCATGTGTGGGTGCGCATTTTTCAATTTCCTCTTTTAGTACTCCACTGTTTCCGCCTGATGCTGCCAGTATTACCTCAACGCCAATTTCATCCAAAAAACCGGTCATGGCAATTACTAAATCCTCTTCGCCATAAACCACTGCTTTTTTTCCGAACACGTATTTGTGTCCATCGGCGTAGGCATCAATCAAGCGTCCTCGTTCCATAGTGTGTCGTTTAGGAATTTGGTTTCCGCTGATATCGCTGAGCAACTGAAATAGTTCGTCACTTTGCGTGATGCCCACCGGAACGTTTAGGGTAAACTTTTTTACTCCAAACTCTTTTTCAAGATATTCAGCTCCCGTATGTGACAGGTTGTTATTGTTGACTCTCCCTACCAGATTTCCCTTGTTTAAAACAGGACCAAATTCAATACTGGCTTTGGCTCCACCCATCATTTTTAAATCTTCAACAGGTGTTCCTCCGTCGGGAATTCTGTGGTAGGTATCCCACACCGGGTTGTCCAAAGTTTCGGAATAATCCGGCACCATGATATAATCAATTCCAAAATCTTCCAGAATATCCTTCAACATTCTCAAATCTTCGGTAGAAATAAAACCAGGGAATATATTCACCTTATTGTTCATCTCCACCTTGCTGGCGAAGGTTTTGGTGATGGCAGCTACTGTTTCGTGAAAGCCATCCATGTGCGAGCCCTGGTAACTAGGCGTTGATGAATACACAAACTCAGGTATGCTTGGGTCATCGGTATTGGCTGCTTTGTAATTTCGTAATGCCTGACCAATGTCGTCGCCAATGGTTTCGCTCAAGCAAGTGGTACAAACACCAACCACTTCGGGTTTGTATTGTGCAATCACATTTTGGATGGCAGCACTTAGGTTGGCTTCACCTCCAAAAATGGTGCTTTCTTCACTAAAGTTTGATGAAGCTATATCCACCGGCTCCTTATAATGACTGATTAAATATCGGCGGATATAAGTGGCACATCCTTGTCCTCCGTGAATTACGGGAACACACCCTTTAATTCCTTTATATGCAATACTTCCTCCCAACGGCGAACACACTTTGCACGCATTCCGTGTGGCAACGAAGTTTTTTCTTTCTTTTAATACTGGTATCTTGTCGGCCATTTCTAGACTTTTAGATGGTTTGATGTGAGATAATAGACTTGTTGAATCATGTAAATTGTCAAACAGTCTCTTATCTCTCAATAAATTTCCATACCGGACTACAAACTGAAGCATACACTTCTTTAGCGAAGTTGAGCATGCCGATGTATCCGGCCAATGCTTCTTTGCGTTCATGGTTGTGATCACAAAACCCGAGTCCCAGTTTGTAGGCTATCGGACGTTCCTTAACACCTCCGATGAAAAGGTCGGCTCCTGTTTGCTTTACAAAATCAGATAACTCGTTTGGGTTGGAATCATCAACGATGACAGTCCCTTTGTCACAGATTTTCTGCAATAATTTGTAATCGTCTTTATTGCCAGTTTGAGAACCTACCACCACGGTTTGCATTCCTAATAAGCGCAACGCCTTTACCAAGCTAATGGCTTTAAAAGCTCCCCCTACATATATGGCAGCTTTTTTACCTTCCAGTTTTTCGCGGTAAGGTTGAAGCGCAGGAATAAGTTCTGCTAACTCTTCGGAAACCAAGCCTCTGGCTCTGGCCATTAATTCCGGGTCGTTAAAATGTTGCGCCACTTCGTAAAGTGCTTCCGACATATCTTCGATACCAAAGTAGGATACCTTTTTAAAAGGGATATCGTACTTTTTTTCCATTTCTTTGGCCACGTGCATCATACTACCAGAGCACTGTACCACATTCAGCGATGCTTTGTGACATTTGCGAACCTGTTCAACACGACCATCGCCGGTAAGGCACGCAATAATCTCCACACCAATTTTTTTGTAATATTCGGCTAAAATCCAAAGCTCTCCGGCCAGGTTAAAGTCACCTAAAATGTTAATGCTGTATTTGGGAGGAACGTAATCGTCGTTGGTTCCCACCAAGTTCATTAAAGCATCACACGCCGCTTTGTAGCCATCTTTTTTTGAGCCTTTAAAACCTTCGCTCATTACAGGCAGAACATCTACGCCTGTTTCTTTGGTTAGCTGTCGGGCAACAGCTTCCACATCATCACCAATAACGCCTACGATACATGTGCTGTAGATAAAAACAGCTTTGGGTTTGTACGACTCGATAAGCTCGGTCAGGGCGCTATATAATTTTTTTTCTCCTCCAAAAACCACATCTTTCTCGCGTAAGTCGGTTGAAAAACTTAAGCGGTGTAACTGTGGGCCCGACGACATTGCTCCTCTAATGTCCCATGTATAGGCGGCACATCCTATAGGGCCATGAACGAGGTGAAGTGCATCGGCAATAGGGTATAGCACTACCCTTGAACCACAAAAAACACAAGCTCTTTGACTTACAGATCCTGCTACTGATTTCTTTTCGCAGGCTAAATCATGTTGGTCTTCGCCAATGGTAACAATCTGGGGTGTTCTATCTTTTATATATTTTGACATAACAATGAATGTTTAAATAGAAAGATTGAATTGACTAGACTTTTAGATTATTAGATAAGAGATAAGAAACAAAAATTGATCTGTTCAAATCTTTTATCATAAAGTTTAGTTAGAATTATTAGATATCTTGAAATACGTAGAATGTTTCTATTAATCTCTTATCTCAAGGTCTCTAATCTAGAAAAAAGTCAAAGGCTGGCGAGGCAATTTAAATATTTATACCACCTATTATTTATCACCTCCGGCGTTCCGAAGAATAATTGCCTCACCAGTCTTAACCTCTGGCAAACACAAAGTTTTTTATAGATATTGAGACTTTTAGATTAGAGACTAATAAAATTGTTGTTTTTCTATTGTCTCTAATCTTAATCTCTCTTGTCTAATTTATCGCTTGTCCCACCGGGACTTACATTACTAGTTCCACTTTTTCTTCAGGACAATTCTCATCCTGATACTGCATCAATAGGTCAAGCATTTTTTCCAGGATACGGATACCGCCCATATAACCTAAGGTTGGGAAGTATGAGTGTCCAACGCGGTCAACGATTGGGAATCCCATTCTTAAGAAAGGAATCTTCTCGTCAAGAGCGATATACTTTCCGTAAGTGTTGCCAATTAATAAATCAACACCTTCTTGCTTAATCCACTGGTGTAACTGGAACATATCCGCATTGGCACCGTTCTTGAATTTTACCTGGTCGATTTTATCGCCAAACACTGCTTTCATACGTTTTTCAAAAGCTTTTCCAGGAGTACCAGAAACAACGTAAGCAGGAACCATATCAAGGTCTAACAAGAACTCACACATGGGGATTAACTGGTCAGGATCTCCGAATAAAGCCACTCGTTTTCCGTAGAAATACTGGTGCATGTCGGTAATCATATCTACCAGGCGACCTCTTTCCATATCTAATTCCTCAGGCACGGATACCGCACCGGCTTTAGATAATGACATGATAAAACGGTCGGTAGCTTTAACGCCAATCGGTAGGTTAAGCATGTCAAAAGGTACTTTGCACGAGTTGTCAAGTGCAACGGCAGCTCCTTTAGTGGCCCACTCACCTAGGGCAACGGTTTTCATGCTGTCGCCCATGCTCACTAACTCAGGAATGGTAGTTCCACCTTTGGGATACATTTCGAATTTACCAGTCATGGGAGCATCCAATACATCAGAAGTATCCGGAACCAAAACGGTTTTAATGCCCATCATCTTTGTGATTCTTTTTAGCTCACGCATATCTGAAGGCTCTACCCAACCAGCCAATAAGTTGATTTGACGTTTGGCTTCTTCGGTTTTGATGGCAAAATACTTAACAATAGACTCAAGCATATTGTGGTATCCTGTAACGTGTGAACCTACGTAACTTGGCGTTGCAGCTTCGATCACATGTTTTCCTTCAGGAACTTTTCCGTCGGCATTTGCTTTAGCTACAATTTGCTTCAGGTCATCACCAATGGTTTCTGACAAACAAGTTGAGTGAACGGCGATGATTTCAGGATCGTAAACCGAAAAGATAGTTCCGATAGCTTGCAATAAGTTGGCTTGTCCACCAAATACCGAAGAACCTTCGGTAAACGAAGAAGTGGCAGCCATAACAGGCTCTTTGTAGTGACGGGTTAATGCCGATCTGTGATATGAACAACACCCTTGCGATCCGTGGCTGTGCGGTAAACATCCGTGAACACCTAAAGCCGCATACATTGCACCTACTGGCTGACAGGTTTTAGCCGGGTTAATGGTAAGTGCTTTTCTGTCTATTTCTTTTTCTGTTGTATGTCGTAATAACATAATTAAGTCCTCCTAAAGTTTATGCGTTAATAGTCATGCTACCTACAATCTCCGGCTCTGCTTTCCAAGGTGTATCAACCAGTTTCCACACATTGGTAACTAACATACGCTCCATTTCTTTGTAGAAGTTAATCGCTCCTTCGAAACCTGCATATGGACCACCGTAATCATAACTATGTAGCTGTTTTAAAGGCACACCGGATTTTTGTACCACATATTTTTCTTTGATACCTGCACAGAATAAGTCTGGCTTGTAGAATTCGATTAATTTTTCTGTTTCGTGGTGCGAAACATCATCAATCACCAAAGAATTCTTTTTCATTTGCGGCATCATACCTTCATAATGACTGAATTCATAACCTTTTTTCTCTAGTTCAGCTTTTTTAGCTACAAGGTCATCACGCCATAATTCAGGGTTCTCCGTTTTTTCCACCTTAATTTCTTCGATGTTACGGGTATCCGCATCAATTTTGATGTTTGGAATGACATGACGTCCTTCGTAATCATCACGGTGAGCAAACTCATATCCTGCAGAAACAGTTAACATACCTAGCTCCTCAAAAAGATCCTGGTAGTGGTGAGCACGAGATCCGCCTACGAACATCATGGCTAATTTACCTTCTACTTTAGGTTTGATAGCGGCTTTAACAGCTTCTACTTTTCCTTCTTCGCGAGCTACAATCTCTTCAACTTTTTTCGTTAATTCTGCATCGTCAAAGAATTCGGCAATCTTTCTAAGTGTTTTGGCAGTAGATCCACCACCTATAAAGTTACCCTTGATCCACGGAATACCGTATTTCTCTTCCATCATCTCAGCAATGTAGTTGATAGAACGGTGACACATTACCACGTTTAAGTCAACGGTATGCGAGTAAGCAAAGCTCTCTACGGTAGAGTTACCCGAGTAGGTAGAAACCAAAGTGATTCCTGCTTCTTCAAATAATCTTTCCAATTCAAAAGCATCACCACCAATGTTGTATTCTCCAAGTAAGTTAATTTGGAATTTGCCCTCACGTTCGCGGTCGTTGGTACCTACAACGTGTTTAAAGATACCGTTATTGGCAATGTGGTGACCGGCAGACTGAGATACACCGCGGTAACCTTCACAAGAGAAACCGAAGATGTTAATTCCCAATTCTTCTTTCATGTCTCGTGATACAGCATGTACATCATCACCAATCAAACCAACCGGGCAAGTTGAGAAAACGCCAATAGCTTTGGGGTTAAATAATTTATATGCTTCACGAATCGCTTCTTTAAGCTTTATCTCTCCGCCAAATACGATGTTTTCATCTTGCATATCGGTCGAGAACGAATACATCATGTAGTTCTCTGCTGTTTCTGTTTCCGGTTTGGTTTGGTTACGACGTGTTAACCAAGCGTAAAAACTACAGCCGATAGGTCCGTGAACCAGGTTGATGATATCTCTGGTTGGCCCTAACACCACCCCTTTACAACCTGCATAAGTACATCCCCTTTGTGTAATAATACCTGGAATGGTACGAACGTTAGCCTGAACTTCTTGTTCTGCTTCAGGATCGTTAACCACCATACCTTTAGCACGTTTTTTTGCTATCTTACTAGGGTATTTGCTGATAATATCTTCTATCAATGGGGTAGGATCTGGTAATCCTGCTGAATAATCTTTCTTTTTAACCATTTGTTTTGTTTTTAAGATGTTATAAAAACTAAGCTTAATCTACCGCTTTGCTACCTGCAAGCCCTGTCCTTACCTGGATAACATCCATTACAGGCATTACAAATATTTTTCCACATCCGTGAGGTTCACCTTGATTGGCCTCAATAATCGCATCCACAGCTGGTTGAACAAAAGAGTCGTTCATAACTATTTCCAATACTCTTTGTGGGCGCAGACGGGGTTCTTTACCTAGGTGCTCCAAAGCCTCGGGTTGATTATTTTGTACACCTTCAAGTACTTTTGCTTCCCAAAGTCCTTTCCCTCTTCCGAATACTTTACCCGACGCGGTCATCGAGGTAATATTGGCATCAAGGAGCGCTTTTTTGGTTGCGTTCATCTTATCGATGTTGATTATTGCCATTACTTTTTTCATGTCTCAGACTTTTTGATGTTAGTAAATTAAAGTTCTTTTACTCCTCTTGAGATAGTATACGCTTCCTCTACGGGAGTGATGAAAATTTTACCATCACCAAATGCCCCTTTTTCTCCGGAACGAGCAGCATCCATAATAGTGTTTACTGCAAAGTCTTTATCTTCATCTTTGACGACCATGATTAACTGCTCTTTTGGCAACTCATCGTATGTAATATCACCGATTTTAATTCCTCGCTGCTTTCCTCTACCAACTACGGGCGATTTGGTAACTGCGATATAACCTGCTTCGAAAAGCGCTTTTAATACAATACTTGATTTTTCCGGACGTATAATTGCTTTGATCATTAACATTTTCTGGGTCTCCTTTTAATTTAGATACTAGATTTTTAGATTAGGGATAAGAGACTGTTTTGTTATGTCTATCCTTTTTTTCTAATAATCTGATTTATAGATTAATTTGTTAGATAGTGTTTATCGTGTCTTGAGAAAGCGTCAAGAATAAAATGTGCTGTTTTTGAAAATCAAGAAGTTTACAGTAAGTAAGTGACTGTTTTCAAAAACAGCGTCACACAATTATTGACATTTTACCCAAAGGCACAATTAGTTCATGATACCGAAGTCCATTAATAATTTCTCCAGCTCTTCAATTTCAAGAGGCGTAGGAATTACGAACATTTCGTTGGCATCTATTGCTTTTGATAGCGCTCTGTATTCGTCAGCTTGAGCGTGTTCTGGAGCATGTTCAATTACCGTTTTTCTGTTAATTTCGGCATGCTGAACCATGTTGTCACGAGGTACAAAGTGAATCATTTGAGAACCTAATTGCCTAGCTAGCTCTTCAATCATCTCTTTTTCGTTGTCAACCTTACGAGAGTTACAAATCAAACCGCCTAGACGAACAGTACCAGCCTGTGCGTATTTTTTGATACCTTTACAAATGTTGTTAGCAGCATACATCGCCATCATCTCACCTGATACTACAATGTAAATTTCTTCGGCTTTACCATCACGGATAGGCATAGCAAATCCACCACATACAACATCACCAAGTACATCGTAAAAAGTATAGTCAGTTTTGTATTTCTCGTCCCAAGCACCTAATTGCTCAAGTAGGTTGATAGAAGTAATGATACCACGGCCGGCACATCCTACACCTGGCTCTGGACCACCTGACTCAACGCAACGAACTCCACCGTATCCAGGCTTTACAACGTCATCTAATTCTACATCTTCACCTTCCTCACGTAAGGTATCCAAAACAGTTTTCTGAGCAAGACCACCCAATAATAAACGAGTTGAATCTGCTTTAGGGTCACAACCTACTACTAAAATGTTTTTACCTAATTCTACTAAACCGGCAACTGTGTTTTGAGTTGTTGTACTTTTACCAATTCCACCTTTTCCGTAAATCGCAATTTTTCTCATCTCTAAAAATTTTTAAATAGGTTTATACTAATTGTTTGTTTGTTTATACTTTTTGATTGTTTGGTTTTCTATATTTCACACTATGTGCCAAAAACAAAATTAAGTACTTGGGTGTTGTCATGGGGTGTGCTGTAATATGCAGTTTGTCAGTACGTAAGGAGTTGTGTATTTTTTGGCATGTGGTTTTGGCACAGGGATAATGTTCTACATAAATGTAGGAAAAGGGCTTTTTTATACTTTAAGTGTAATAAAATATGTAACATGCAGTATGTTAGCGCCTTGTAAATAGGAAGAGTATTACCTAATTACAAAAGGGTAGGAAAATGTAATAAATGTGGGTGATTTTATACAAAGTTTGTTGATGAATGGAGAAATCTTGACCTGAAATTAAGGGTTAGTCTTTTAAACTGTTGGTTTCTAGCCGGTACAAGCTAAAAAAAACTGTTTGGTCGTGGGGCGATCAGGATTGGGATATGGTTATTAATATTAGTGCATCCTAACATTCCATCATTTATGAAGGAGTTTTTGGGTTAGTTCTAGTAAGTTTTAGCCATTTTTTACCAAGCTAATATTTTTGGCATCGAACTTTTGGGATGGATTAGGAGCGCGATACAATGCAACATGCAATTCGTTTAGCATTTCTCTAAGAGGAATATGATTTGGTATCTTAGAAAAATCGAATCTGTCCAGGTTTTCGGATGTGGCAAAAACGCCGGGAACCCAATGGTTGGGTGTTTTTAGTTCTTTATAGCGGTATTTGGCATAGTCGAGTAAATCGTAACATTTCCATAGCTTGCGCCAATGTAATAGCCAGGGAAGATCAATGTCCGAATCCTTATTCTCAATATCATAGCCATCAAAATAGGCGTAAGGATCATCATGTAGCATGTTGTCTAACTTGATTTTAGACTGCTTGTCAAATTCTGCAGTAATGTCCGGCTTGTTCTGAAAAATCCCTCTCATCTCCTCAAAATGTGCTGCCTCCGTCATTCCAAAGGAAAGCGTATGTACATTGGGAGTATTTAAGCAGAATCGTGCATTCCACTGAATAGGAGTAGCATGGGGGATGGCATTTTTTATTTTGTCCGGGGCTTTATATAATTGTCCCCCCTTATCGTTTGGGGAAATAATAAATATTCCCATGTCTTTCTTTTCGGCCAGTTGAATAGCGGCCAAATTTCGTTGGTAGAAGTAATAATAATGAAGATTTACAAATTCAAACAAGTTAGTATGGATGGCTTCTTCTATCGTTTCCAGATGACCATGTGTGCTAAACCCAACATGTTTGATGATACCTTCCTCCTTCATTTTTAACAATTCCTCAATTGGCCCACCTGTTTTGCATGTGGAGTTAACGAGTTCGGGTGTATTCATTCCATGCCATCCATAAAAATCGAAAAAATCGGTTTTTAATGTTTTAAGCTGTTCTTCAATCCGTTTACGGGCATCGCTGGCATTCTGGGGATTTCCTTTGGTCATTAAGTAATAAGACGATCGGTCAACCTTTAGCTCGTCATTTAAGGTTATACCCAAAGCCATTTCGCTTTTACCATAGCCATATGCAGTTTCAAAATGGTTGATACCATTTTTAATCGCTAAATCAACAATTTGATTGCAATGCTTTTGCGTAGCAGCCGGAATTTCATCTTTAGGTTTGTCCCAACCCTGTTTAAATCTCATCCCGCCTAAAGTTATTGCACTAAGGTGCTTTTCTGTTTTCCCGAATCTGCGATATTCCATCAATAAAAAGTGCTGTTATTGTATTCTGGTTATAAAATCGAGTTTGCCTTCCGCGGCCATCCCGTTGGGGTTGCACCCAGGCATTCCTTCCGGAATATTAACTCCCAGTTTTTGATAATGTTCAACCCAATCAGTATGAAAATTCCCGGTGGCTGGGTCTATGAAAGTCATAGGGTTTAAGGTAAACACCGAGTCGGATTTAAAAATGTAATAGATAAACTCAGAGCAGTAGTAGCCTGGTCTTTCCATAATGTAAGTATCGTCGTAGGGTTGACCTATTAAATTTATGGCATTGGTAAGTGCTGAGTTGATGTTAACGTTTAATTCAGTTTTTAGTCTATATACATCTGTAATATATAAGGTGTCATTGTTTGGACGACAAAAATCCATGAGCGGTTCCATACAAACCCCGTTTTTAGAACTTGCATGGATAATATAAACAGAATCGTTGGCTAATTTACATATTCCCATATGTGTGTAGTTTGTTTCCCGAGTAGTTTGGGTAACTTTATTTATTGCTTGTGATAAACCGCGTTGTTGATTTCCCCTAAATAGAATGTCCCCATTGTTAAGAGATTGGATTTCTTTATTATGGGCACAGCTCATGAAGACGAGTAATAAAAGGGTAATTATTTTGATAGTTAATTTTTGCATACCGCAATGTTATAACTTTTTTGCATAAATAATCCTCTGACCATAGTTAAGGAACTCTAATATTTTAAGGGTTTGCAAGAGGGATTGTTGAACGGCAATGAAAAAGCCGAAAACTAAATAAAGTTATCGGCTTCAACGGGAGAAAATATATCTTTATAACATTTTTAGCGTTCCACTAATATGGCATGGGTGTGTCTGAATTGCATAGCTTTTCTAAAAAACGATTCATTTTCGCCAAATGCCATTGTAATACTTACCTGGTTTTCACATTCAGCACATTCCCCTGTGACTTTTATATCGTTAAAACGATCAAGATACAATGAATAGTTTGTAACACCATGTTTACACAAGCCGTTGCATGAATCACATTGAACTTCGTTTTCTAAGAGATACTTAAAACCTCTTTTTTCATGATGGTTTAAAAGGGCATTGAGTTGAAATTTATTTATCTCAATGTCATTAAAGTCAATCATAAATACAGATTTAAAGGGTTAAACAAAAATTGTAAACTGTAGATTTTCTGATTGTCAAATTATTGATAAATATTTGAAATTCAAATATGCGATAGCTGTTTTTTATGAAAAAAGTCATCTTTTAATTATTTTCACAAATTGTTCAAATAGAATATGAAGGAATTTGACGCTTAAATGATTATTTATATTGGATGAACTTCAAGTTTTCTAAAAGTAGTAAGAAAGAATATCACCAACAGGTGTCGTGCTTTACTTTTTTATGCCCAATGTGTGAATAGATGCAAAATAATGTATATCGAAATAAAAATATTGGGGGTGTTAGTTAGAAATGTTATAAATAAGATGTGATTGTAGTGTAAAATATAAGGGTATCCTCTTTAAGTATTATATTTGGATCCGAATTTGTTGAAAATTGTTACTAGGGGATTTATTATGCATGCACATTGTAAAAAAGGAGGAGAAGAATGTTATGGACTGGCGGAGATGACCTTATTGTTTGAAATTAGCCAACGGTTGATTTCAAGTAAGGAGCTCAAAAATGACCTGTCGCCCATATTAAAGATGTTGGTAGAGCACCTGGGTGCTGAGCGGAGTTTCCTGACCATTTTTAATCGTAATAATTCCAATATTTATATTGAGGCTGCTTATGGGATGAGCCAGAAACAGCAATCTTTGGGTAAGTATAGGTTGGGAGAAGGAGTCATCGGAAAGGTGGTGGAGTTGGGACAGCCTATTGTGATACAGGAAATTTCAAAGTCAAACTTGTTTTTAAACAAAACCCGATCTCAGCTAAACAAGGAAGGACGCGAGCTTAGCTTTATATGTATTCCCGTGGTTGCAGAAAATAAAACCACTGGAGCGCTAAGTGTTGTCCGGCCCTTTAATCCTCATATTACTTATGAGGAGGATATTCACTTGCTTTCCATAGTGGGCTCACTTATTGCCAAAACGGTAAAGGCCCGCCAGGAAAAGGCCGAAGAGGTTGAAATACTCAAGCAAAAGAACCTGGAATTAGAAACTGAGGTAAAGGCCAATAATTTTACGACCAATATTATTGGAAATAGCAGTAAAATGAGAGATGTATTCTCGTTAATTGAAATGGTGGCCCGCACAAACAGTACGGTTCTGGTGAGAGGAGAAAGTGGTATTGGTAAAGAGTTGGTTGCAGATGCTTTGCATACGGCAAGTAGCAGGAAGAGCAAAAGCCTGGTTAAAGTAAATTGTTCCGCACTACCTGATTCACTGATTGAAAGTGAGCTCTTCGGGCATGAAAAGGGAGCCTTTACGGGAGCTGATCAGTTGCGCAAGGGTAGGTTTGAAATGGCCAATGGTGGAACCATCTTTTTAGACGAGATTGGGGATCTGCCATTGTCGACCCAGGTAAAGCTTTTACGTGTAATCCAAGAGCGGGAGTTCGAGCGTTTGGGCGGATCGGAAACCATAAAAGTGGACGTACGGATTGTTTGCGCTACCAACTGTAACCTGGAAAAACTCATTGAAGAAGGTAAGTTTAGAGAAGACCTTTTTTACAGAATCAACGTGTTTCCCATTTATGTGCCTTCTCTGCGCGAACGAAGGAATGATATCCCTCTATTGGTCGATCACTTTATCCAAAAATTCAATAAGAAAAACAGGGCAAGCGTTAAAAGGATCACCACATCGGCTATTGACATGTTAATGATTTATTCGTGGCCTGGAAACGTCAGAGAGCTGGAAAATGTTATAGAGCGAGCGTGTATATTGGCAAGGGATAATGTCATTCACAGTTATAACCTTCCACCAACCTTGCAAACTGCCGATTCTACGGCTACCGGTTCACAGGAAGGCATGACGGGGGTGTTGGAAAGACTGGAGAAACAGCTGATTATTGAAGGTTTAACTACAACTAAAGGTAATATAACAAAGGCCTCTGACTTGCTTAAGGTTACCGAGCGCATGTTAGGTACGCGTATTAAAAAGTACAAGATTGATGCCTGGAGGTATAAGGTCTAAGCAATATTTATTTGTAAACACAAGTGTCCGACAATAATACGCTCCTAAAAACCTAAAGCTCTTTTGTCTCAAGCCGGCGGGCTTTTCATTTTTAGTTCGCCTCAGTTTTTATGTCTCAACGGTGTTCATGATTTCGGCTATACTCCAATTATCTTAGCAGCAAACGAAACATAAATTGCACTGCAATTTATACCGCCACTGAAATGAAAGAGCAAGAAGTCAGTGCTTTTTGCTTAAAGAAAAGAACCTGCCGGCCAGGCAGGTGCATTAGGTTCAAACAGCTTTTACTTTTATTGACTTTTGCTTCGTTCGGTAATACCTAAGCAAGCTTAATATTACACTTGCTTATTGCAAAAATTCTTTCTTAGCGATTCGATTACTGATTTATTTAACGCTTTTGCATGAAGGCGGAGATTTCTCAAACAGCATGCTTACTCGTTTAAAACTCTGGCTATTCGAATCAATACGGTGGACTAAATGATACTTAGTCGGTCGGTAAGGATAAATAATGGTTGCCTCAAGATATTATAATCCTCAAGCCTATAATTTACAGATTGTAAGAGTCTTATGGGTACTTCCCTTGACGTTGAGATCAAGGGAAGTGCCAAGTCAAAGACTTGAGGAAAGAGGTAAATAACTAGTTTCAATTATAACCAGAAGGTTTTTGTTGAATAAAACGGCTCTTGTCACACTCTTTTTCTTATTTCATGCCAAACAAAGGCCTCAAAACTTTATTGCGTCTAACCAGTATTTCGTAAAAAAGAAAACATCCCCCAAATGTAAAAGCCGAAATCAACAGTAATTTAGTCCATGCCGGAATGTCGATGGGTAAAATAAAGTACGATCCCAGATATAGAAACACCATATGCCAAATGTAAATAGGGTAAGCGCCAGCACTTAAATATGTAAGTTTTTTATTTGGTCTGTTAAGGTATCTTGCGCTAAATCCAAAAACAGTAAATATCCATAAAGCAGATTCAAGCGACATGATATAATTTGGCGCTTTTAATTCAAATAATATGAGTCGTATGGCAAATAATGACGACGACAAGGCGAGTAATACCCATCTCCATTTTTTTGTCGTTTCCAGAAAATGTAGCCCGCTTATTACAGTGCAAAATCCCCAGAAGAATGCAATAAAACCAAATGCAAAACCATGAGAAGTCGTGGCATACATTTCGAATATGGTTGGTTTAAATAGCATTGTCTCAGCAATAAATGTTAATGTTATTAACAATAAGCCTAGTGGTGATTTAAAAGTTTGGGATAGCCAGGTATAGGAGTTTTTAAGTTGTATTTTTTTAATCCAGAAAAATAAAGGGGATAAAATTAGTACGTAAATAAAAATGTTACCTAAAAACCAAAGATGTCCCGTGGTTGCATTATAATTTATTTGTTGACTGTAATAATCTTGAAAAATAAACCAATGCAATGGAACAATGAGTAATATACCTGCTACAAACGGGATTAAAATCCTTTTCGTTCTTTCCAGCAATAACTGCTTCCAACTTCTTTTTCGCATCGCAAATGCTACACCCATCCCGGAAACGAAAAATAAAATGGGGATTCTCCAAACATTAAGCATTGACATAGGGATCCAAATGGACTCAAGAGATTCTTTGCTTTGCAAAAAACCAATAAACACTGCCCAGGGCTGAAAAACAATGGCTATATGATATATCAATAATAAGCCAATGGCAATTACGCGCAACCAATCAATATCGTATCTTCTATCTTCCATGATCCTTGTTTATTTTTTAAGTAAGTTTGCGATAATAGGTCGTTCCTTTTTAATGTGGTCATAGTCCAATTTTAGACCCAAAGGCCCCAGTTGACTTCCAAAAAAATCGTAAATGCCTTTAACCTGTTTAAAATTTCCGGATACAGATTCTTCAGCAGTAGCACCTGTTTTATTTCGTATGGTTTTATCTGCACCATTCGCAATTAACGCCTCAACAATTTCTGTCCTGCAAAAGAAAGCTGCGGAATGAAGAGCGGTTGATCCATCGTTGTTTTGAAAGTTAATATCCGCACCTGCTTTAATAAGTTCTAAAGCCACTTCAGTATTTCCAAAAACAGCAGCCGAAATTAACGGAGTTGATCCGCCCGAAGGTTCAATAGTATTAATATCGGTACCTGCCTTTATATGTTCTTTTATTATATCAACATTCCCAATTAAGGCAGCACCGTGAATATCCATTTCTATTTTTGGTCCTGAGGAGGTTGAAGATAAAACAGGTTTGTTTTTTGATGATTGTTGTTTGCATCCGGTTAAACAAATAGTGGAAATAAATAACATAAATCCTAATGATTGGATGGTAATGGTTGTTAAGTTTTTCATGATAACGAAGTTTATTTTTTTATAAATAATTTGTTGATGTAAAGGTGGGGAATGTTGTGATGCGCTATTAATCAATGATGAGGAAAAGGATGTCAAGTTTGAGGCACGGGTAAAAACTATGAAGCATGTATGTAAATTATGATGCAAAAGAGATTTTTTACTCATTTCATATAATATAAATAAGCAAGACCAAAATGACCGGTACAGATTCTAACTACCGAATCTATGTTCGGACAGGTTATGCGCCCAATTGTTTACTCTCGGCCAGTGGCTGGCAGGAGGTCATGCCAGTTTCGTCTCAATCAAAATACTTAATACGGGGTTGCTTCTTTATGGATAATTCATGACCTTTGAACCTATTAAAAATACAATGTTATTGTTTACGTATGTCGGAATTGTCAGGTAAAGACAAGGAGTTTTTAGATCAACTCAATACAGTTATAGTTGAAAATCTTTCAAGTGATCAGTTTGGGGTTGCAGAGTTAGCTTCAAAAATTGGTATGAGCAGATCTAACCTGTTACGGAAAATAAAGAAAATCGCTAAGGTTTCCGTGAGTAAGTATATCAGTCAAGTCCGTCTTCATCATGCGCACGAAATATTGGAAGATGATGATTTAACCGTTTCGGAGGTTTCGTACCGGGTAGGATTTGGAAGCACCTCTTATTTTATAAAGTGTTTTCGCGAGCAATATGGATATCCGCCAGGAGAGGTTCGCAATAAATCAGAAGAGAAAAAACTTAATACCTCTGTGGAACCATCATCTAAGAAGGGGATAGGAACCATAATGGCCGGGTTTGTTCTTGTGGTTATTACTATTGGGATAATATACATGCAGTTTTCTAAAAGTGACGAAGATTCCGATTTAGAGAAAACGATAGCGGTACTTCCATTTAAAAACCAAAGCGCCGATTCGTTAAATGTCCACTTCGTTAATGGCATGATGGAATCAGTCCTGAATAACCTTCAAAAAATAAAAGGGCTTAAGGTTGTAAGTCGCACTTCCGTTGAAAAGTATAGAAACACTAATATAAGTATTCCAGAGATCGCCAAGGATTTAAAGGTGAGTTATTTTGTAGAGGGGAGTGGTCAGAAAAATGGGGATCAAATATTATTAAGCGTGCAATTGGTAAGGGCAGATAAAGATAAACAAGTTTGGTCGGAGCAGTATATAAGGGAAGTTCAGGATATTTTCCAACTGCAGATGGAGGTTGCTAAGCATATAGCCGAAAAAATTGAAGTGGTGATTACACCCGATGAAAAAAGGCGTATCGAAAAGGTGCCAACGGAAAATATTGAAGCCTATGATGTTTTTTTAAAAGGACTCGACCACATGCATAAAGGAACCAAAGAAGGACTGGATGAATCGATAAAGTATTTTGATGAAGCTATCAGGTTAGACCCTGCTTTTTCAAGAGCTTATGCCAATGTGGCTATAGCCAAGTATTATCTGGATATTTTCAGTAATGAGCGGGAGAATGCGGATGAAATAAACTACTACGCAGATAAGGCTTTACTGTATGATGCGCACCTGCCGCAAAGTTTAATGTCAAAGGCATATTATTATATGTATACTACGAATTACGCCAAGGCTGTACCTTTTTTGGAAAAGGCGCTTGAATATAATCCAAATTCTTTATTGATAATTAATACCATTTCCGATTTATATGCTACATATCTGCCAAATTCCGGTAAATACCTTAAGTATGCGCTTAAAGGAATGGAATTGGATTTTTCTGCTCAAGATTCTGTTTCAACAAGTATAGCTTACCTGCATATTGGTAATGCATTTATACAAAATGGTTTTGTCCCTCAGGCCGAGAGATTTACGAAAATGTCATTGAAGTATAACCCGGATAACATCTATAGTAAATATCTTGGAGTATTTATTAAACTAGCTAAGAGTAAAGATTTCCATCAGACAAAGGAAGATCTGCTTGCTTTATACGAAGAGGATGTTACTCGTCTGGATGTTTTACAGGAAACAGCAAAGATATGTTACCATATGCGTAACTATGATGAGTCGGCTAAGTATTATCAAAAGTTCATTGAGGCAAAACAAAAGTATGATTTAAGTATTTATCCGGGAGAGGACATGAAAATGGCGAAGGTATTTTATGAATTGGGATTATATGATAAAGCGGATAGTTTGGCGGATAGGTATTTTGAGTATGCGACAAAGGATAAATCAATTTATAAGAATTTAAGTTTTACTGCTTATTATTCTCATCATGGAAATGCTTCCAAAGCCATTGAGCATTTAAAGAAATTCTCGGAAGTAGATGATATTCAATATTGGGTAATATTGTTTTTAGAAGATGATCCTCTTATGGAAAACATAAAGCATTTACCCGAATGCAAAAAATTGTTCCGGGAGATTGAATCTAATTTCAATGAAAATCATAACAGGTTAAAATCTAAGCTTCGGGCAGAGGGTTTAATATAGGTCAGCTTTATCACTGATCTATATTGTGTTCCTGATTTATGACCTCAATACTTAATAGCTTTTCTTTAATGCGCATGATTTTCCACTCATATTCGGTGGTCCCTCCCCAATAGCCCACTGTAATATATATGGTAGAATCCTTTGTGCTCCACGAGCCTTCAAAGTCTGCGTAGGAAAGAGGAGGAGTGCCACACCAGCCAGCGTTTTTTCTTTCAATTAACGAGTTGTCTGATTTGATGGCGAGGCCATATTCATGATCCATTAACTGATAGCTTCTTTCATAGGTTACTATGTTATTGTAATAAACAGGATTTATCCAATATCCGGTAATATTTGATTCCGGATGCATTGCTGGCTCATTTTCGTTTTCACAAGCCAGACAAGTAAACAATAATAGAATGACAAGGATATGTAAAATAAATCTCATGGTTGTTTGTTTTGTCAATATGATGATGCTTTTCTAAAAAGGTTGCGTTCATACAAATCCCAGGGGCATTCCCCTTGCGGAGGCCACAAGGCGCATCCTGTCAGCCTGTTGCGAAAAAATACCCGGGAGGCATG
>NZ_JBNGOS010000060.1:0-26295 GCF_050589685.1 Saccharicrinis sp. 156 | reverse complement strand
TTTTGTTGCTCAGGGCAGATGTAACAGTCACTGGTTTTATTGTATTTAAAGTGTTCGACATTATATGCCGGATTTGGAGCTTGGGCAGCTACAGTGGGAATGGCTACAATGGTTTTTATCCCCAGTAAATTGGCGGTATCGAATTCAGAACCGGTATGATAGCCTTTGTCGTACAGTGCCGTAAATTGATTGTTCCCTAGTATACTTTTGGCCCTTTGTAACATATTGCCCATGGCCTTGCTGTCGTTAACATTGGTCACTTTGTAATCAATCGGTATATTATTTTGTGCATCAACCGTGGTTTGAACATTGTAGGCCACCTTGGTGATGTTGTTGCGGGTGATCATGTGACGGCTGTCGGGGTCGGACGTGGAGATTTGGGGCTGACCTGATTCCTTTAACTGTTGCTCCAACTGCACGTAGCCTTCTTTTCGGTTCTCGTGTTTCTCTATTTCTTTTCTATGCTCCTGCTTATCCCCGTCATTTTCAGCAATAGCCTTGTTGTGCTCGTCTATCTTGTTCTCGATATAATCGATATGACGGTCTATTTTCTTTTGGTTGAAATTGTTTTTCTTACTGTTCTGTGCACGCAGTTTTGTGCTGTCGCCGGCCAGTAGCTTGCCTCCAATAAGTTCGAAATTACGGGCTATGCGTACTGTTTCCCTGAATACTCTTTTTATGGCTTTGGGGTTGTCCTTCCTGAAATTCGAAATGGTGTTGTGGTCGGGCGACAGGGACCTGATAAGCCACATCACCTCGATATTACGTTTACTTTCCTTTTCTAGCCCTCGCGACGAACGGATGCGGTTCATGTAACCATAAATGTAGAGTTTTAACAGGTCGGACGGATGGTAAGCCGGTCTCCCGTTTTCAACAAAACAAACATCAAATCCCATCTTGCACAGATCAATACTATCTACAAATAAATCTATTATGCGTACCTCATTGCCAGGGCCTATGGCCTGTTCTAATGAAACCGGGAAAAGGTGGGTCTGCTCCCTGCTTTGTCCTTGTATGAATTTCATACCTATAAGATACAAAACAACAGCTTCTTCTTCTAGCTTTATGCGCAGTAGTTATGAACCGTTATCAACAGGAGGTCTGGTTTTTAGACAGTCTGACGGTTGGTGTAAGTTTAGTAGCGGATTTACGTGCGGTTATCCGTCCGATAGGAACAGATAATTGGGCGTGAATCCAACGTTGGAACACCCACCGAACCCGCTATTAAATTTACACTTTGTTACCGGTTCGGTTTTTTCTTTTTTTTTTTAGAATATCGATTTTCTCAACAATGGTAAATTTGTCATGAAATATTTACGAATAGCATGAACTACTTCTGTCTTAATTTCTGGACTAAGGTCATGGATTTTCTCATCGAAATTTTTAATAAAATTTGCTTCAAGTTTAGTATACAATGAATCTCTGTTTCTTAAAAAGTGCATCATTTTCGATGTGTAAAACACTTGTTTTTTTCTTCCTGGTTTTGTCGGATGGTCTGTCGTTACATGTATGCCTATCCAGTTGGTTTCTCCAAGAGAAATACTTGCTGTAAAATAATATTTCCCAGCTTGAATATCTAAATCACGAAAGCTTATTTCGGTATATCTTATTGCCATTATGTTTTATTTGTCAATTTATGATTTGCTTTTTCTTTTAAATCAAGCAGTTTATTGTAATCAGTTTTATTTCCATTAATTTCTTTCATAAGCTCTTCAGCAAAAGTTTTTTTTTCTTGGTCTAAAAATCTATCTGGATGATATTTTCTTGATAATTCTCTATGAAGTTGAGATGATTTATTGATACTATTCATCAAGTTGTTCATATCTACTTCTTCTTTTTTGAATTTTCGATAACTTTCTTTTTCGGTTTTAAGTTTTATTTTTTTTCTTCTTTGAATAAAGAAATATACAATTGTCATAGGCAATAGAGTGATTAAAGCAATAATGTAGGGATTAAATAAAATAGGCTTATTCATTTAACATTCCTCCAATCTTAGCATGATTTTCTAATTGCCATTGTAATCCTGTTTTTCCAATATTATCATGAACTTCCAGTGTATCCCAGCCAAGTGAAATAAGCTTCCTCACTAATATCTCATTTTCAATAATGATATTCCCAATAAAATTCATTTCCGATTTTAATAATTCACGACCAGATAAGGCTTTTATTCTAAAACCTGCTGCTAAAAATTTTGAAAAACTGTGTTTATAACTAAAATTTCCTTTTGTGATACTTGCATTTAATAATGTTTCAGCTTCTCCATTAACAAAAGCTGCTCTGGAGAGCGTGTTGAATTCTTTAATAAGCTTTCTCCTTTCTTTAAAATCTCCAAACCAATCAATAATTCGATTCCACATAATTAGTATTCGTCCTTTTAAAAATTAATATTTGTTTTTGTATTTAGATTATGTTATTTGCGTCTCTGTTCAAAATGCACGGTAACTTGGATATAGAGACCGTAATGACTTTATTATTTCGATTATGGTTTCTATACCGCATATATAATCAGTTATTTTAATCGTTTAAAAACGTTTTCTTAATCGTGTAAAAAACGTTTAATTAATCGTTTAAATACGTTTACTTAATCCTTTAGAGCTACTAAAAACCATATGACCTAAATTTTACCGACCTGCTTGCGAATATTGTAATCATAATAGTCTTTTTTACATAACCAAATATAAACAGAATCATTTTATATATCTAAATTATCGATAGGGCTTTTTATATTTTCAAGCTTTTTCATAACAACATGAGAATATATTTCTGTCGTTTTTAAAGAGTGATGTCCCATTAGTTCCTGAATAATCTTTATATCCACCCCGTTTTCTATTAAATGCGAAGCAAACGAATGGCGTATGCTATGTGTGGTCACTCTTCTTTGTATACCGGTTTTTGCTTCGCTTTTTCAAATATCTTTTATATACTACCTACCGGGTATCGCTTACCTGTCCAAAATTTAGTGAAAGTACTCAGGTCTAAATTATTGTAACAAAAAGAACCCCATTAAAAAACTTCATTTTCATGAGGTTTTGCATCGTAGTGCCTAAAGTGTAGTATTTTCGGACCAAAAGCATACATTATCAGTAAAACCAACGGCTAAAAGCTGCTGTATAAGTAAAAACAAACGTAGTGTCGCGTATTCAAAAGCTATAAAATAACGCAAAAAACCTATTAAAATACCTGGCAGGTATCAAAGCCGGGTTGTAGTTCAACCTGGAATAATCGCTGGGTCTTGCAGACCGCTCATATTCCTATTTATTGGCATTTCGTTATTTTTTATTTTCTCGTTCTTTTCGTCTTTTTTCTTGCTCTTGCTCTTTTTCAGTCAACGGAACATCCACTAACGGAGTATGTCGGATTTGACCATTCGGAAGCTTTTGTAAAATCATCCCATATTGGATTTTCCCCATTTGTCTATTTAAGTTCGTTGCAAGAAGCTGTACATAATCTAAGTCAGGAGTTACATTAACCAAACTCAATAATTGTTGTCCGATTTTAGTAAAAACAAGAACCTCAAGTTGATGTTGCGGTTTATTAGGCAATTTATCTTGTATTATGCAGAAATTGCCAACTGTAAATACGCTTTTGCCAGGTCGGTCTTTAGTTGCCATTATTTGAAATGCTAAATCGTTAGCAGTTATGAAACCCAATTCTTCAAGTAATAAGCGGTCAGAATAATTAAGCCCATATTTTTCTTCTAATAATTTGTGCTTCTTAAATGAAAGAATAAATGTCGTTCTTGAAGAAGTAACTGCTAATTTGGCAAATTTCATGAATATTGCAGCTTCATCAGTTGAGAGATTCCTAAGAATATCTAATGTCCTTAATGAATATGATTTAGGTTGCTTAATTTCACCAGCAAGAATTCTAGCCCAAATCTCTTGCATTTCTTCATTAGAAATATCCTCCGCATAATTAAAAAATCTTGTAGTCCAATCTTCATCAACAGGTTCTTCAGAAACACTAGGTTCTGATTCTAAGTTTTCTGCAGCTTTCTGCGTAATATTTTCTATATTTTTTTGTCTTTTTTGTTCTTTGAAGTCAACACGCTGTTGAGTTCGTTCCTCCAAAGTCAATTCCTGTCTAATTGATTCTCCATCAAGTGAAGTTAAACTTAGCTTTTCCTCTGAATAACCAATTTGTTTTAGATTCTCCTGATTACCTTTTATTGTCTCTGCAATAACTTTCAGTTCATAAGCTTTCGCATCTGCAGTCTTTCGAATCAAGTAAGGTTTACTTAACGCTCCAATTCCTTGAGAAACAACCTCTATAAGTTTCTTAAGTGGTTCACTCAGTCCAGTTAAATCTTTTATTTCCATTATCAGTTATATTAATGCAGTTTCGGTCTTTATAATGAATGCCAACGTTCACTGGATGAAGCGTAAGGGAGGAAAAGCCAACTTAACTTCCCAAATTTCAACAGAGCCAAATTTACGTTTTGAAATTTTTCCTTAAACTTAATAAATTTTCGGGACGGAAATTTGGCGGAGCAACCTAGCCCCACAAACACCCCAAGTAAACACTGACCCTTATGCTTTATTCCAGATTGTTATGTGCCGAATTTATTGTTCATCCATTAATCTTACTAAAATCATGGAGAAAATGTCAACATTATGACTGAATTCCAAAAATGGGCTTTTCCCTGTTTCTTTCTGAATGTCAACACCGTTTTTATATGGGGTCAAGTCCAATATTTTATTTAAACGTATAGTCTTATTGCCTTTACCACCCATAAATATCAATCTCTTATTTGTCAAATATAATTGTCCAGAATCTATTGTTTGCCAAACATCTTCTGATACCCTTTGTACTCCAACACTCCCCATTCGATAATAAACCCCTTTTGCAATTTTTATTCTGGCTGTTGGTCCTCCATAGTTAATTCTTTTAGTTACTTTACGTTGTTCAAGCCATTTTATAGAAGTCCTAAAATAAAGATTTTCTGATTTTTGGATATTTATATCAGGGTCAATAGTAGGTAATTCTCCATTTTCAATCTGCCAGTATAATTTGTACCTGTCAAGTACTTCTTTGGATTTGTCGTCAACTTTTAAGTCAATGCTTAAACTCTTTGCGATTTCGTTTATCTCAACTTCCTCTTCTGGTGATAATCTTTGGTCTGAAATTGCACCATCAATAAAGCTCTGTAAAATCTCTTTTGCATTTGTTTCATATATTTTATCCGCTATTTCATCTGAGATTAATAGGTCTTTTTTTAGCCTTTCCAGATTTTCTTTCTCATTGTTGTCTAATCGACCGTCAGAAACTGCTTCCTTAACTTGCTCTTGATAAAGTTTTTCTGTTTCAGTTTTTAGTAATTCTTGTGTGTCTTTTTCATTGAGTAACAGAATGTCCTTAACATGTTTTAATGCAATTATTTCAGAGTCTTCCAATTTGCTGTCAATCAAACAGTGGTGTAAATATTTTTGAAATAATTCAAGTCGTTTAGCCTTAAATTTCTTTTTTAAATTAATCTTGTATCTTTCAGCTACTTCTACAATATTCTCAAGAGAAATTTTTTCAATGTCAGTCTGATGTGAAGCAAAGAGATTATTTATTTCAATTAATCCATTTTCTGCTGGAACTTTTCCGAACATTTTTTGAATCAAACTGGGTTTTTTTAATTCTTGCGGTTTATAAATTTCCATATCAATTATTTTTTAGGGTACGAATGTCTCTTTATTTGGCACATAACTATGGGATATAAAGCATATGCTTTATATCCCTTTTATAGTTACGGTTATATTTTCTCCGTTAAAACTAACAATTATCTCTCAAATTGTAGGTCAATTTATTCAAATTGTTCAGGGCTAGTTTCTAATACCATTTTAACAATAAAATGAGCCTTATTATTTGTTGGTATTTCCGTAATGCTACGGAACAGGTATACCGATGTAATAATCAAGTGAAACGAAG
Organism: Saccharicrinis sp. 156; assembly: GCF_050589685.1. NCBI lineage: Bacteria > Pseudomonadati > Bacteroidota > Bacteroidia > Marinilabiliales > Marinilabiliaceae > Saccharicrinis > Saccharicrinis sp. 156. The sequence continues at coordinate 20,379 of NZ_JBNGOS010000060.1, read as the reverse complement.
CTAAGGCTCATTTCATTATACAATCGATATAAAAAGGGGTGCCTGTTTAAGACACCCCCATGCAGATTCCCTAACAAACCTGCCCTACGCTATGGTATTTTGTTTAATTACCCACCACCATTCTGGCTTTTTCGTATCCTGCATAAAAACCGGGGTTGCTACGTTTATAAAGTTTCATCAGGTTATCGAGTTTGTTGTGCAACAGGTTGCTGGCCTCGGTCATCAACTCTTCTAACCCTTGGGTGGCCACACTCGATTTAACCTGGTACATACGTGGCAGTCCGCTTACCTCCAAAAAACGGTCCACATCGGTTTGTAGGTCGGTTACCTGTTCGTCGGTCATGCCATACTCATTTTTTAAAGCCTCTCCATGTTCAACCGCTTTTTCCACTACCGTTTCAACTTCTCGAATAAAGTCATCGTTCTTTAATCTATACAAAGCAGTCTCGCTCTTGCTCATGCTGCGAGCCAGTTCATCATCACCGCTCATAATGGCGTATACCTCAACCAGGTCGTTTAATACGTCGGCTTTACCCGCTATAGAGCGCTTTAACGATTCTTTGGTTTTGCCGTAAGTAGTTGAGGCATTACTTTGGTTTTTGGCAAAAACATCAATATTTTCCACAATTCCGTCCAACGCATTTTTTACCTCTCCAATTTTAGAAACACTTTGCCAAACAGGTACATTTTCGTTCAGGTAACCAATGGTTATTTCCATCATGTGTTTTCTGTTGATTTGATTCTGATTCATAGGAATTAAATTTATATGGTTAATAAAACTGATTGCTAATTTGCTTTTTGCTTTGTGTAAATAGTGTATTGTTTAGCATTGAGCGCTTGTTGTTATTCGTTGAGCAGCTATTGTTTTACACCGGGTATTTAATGCTTGCAATAGAGGTGCCTTTGTCAAACATCGAGGGCTTATTGCTAAGCGTTGAGATGTTATTGCTTAAGGTTGGGCATGTATTGCTTTACATCGAGACGGTATTGTTTTGCATTGAGTGGTTGATGCTGCGCTGTTTTTAATGGGGAATAACCGTTAAACAGGTAAAGTAGGGACGAAGAACACAGGCGGTTAGAAAGATTAAGCTTAGTCATTTGAACATTTTTTAAATTCGTTCATTAAGTTAAGGCCATATCCAGCTGTTGTCAAGTACTATTTGCAATTTTTTTTGTTAAAAAGTAAATTTCTCAGAACCTCCTTATTCTTTAAGGCACTCGGGGCGCGATCAAAAACTCGCATTCCGGGTTATTGGCAATAAAAAAGCGAGGATCTTGCACTAAGCAAAACCCTCGCTGTATTTCTTTATTTTTCTTTCTCCCGTTTTCGGTCTCCTTTCTCCGGTCTTCGAGCTATACCGTATACGGACTTCTCATATCTCTATTGAAAATTGTATTGGCATTTGGTGCACCTGTGGCAACTCCTGATTTAGGATCCCAACTTATTTTGCTATTGGTGCGGATGGCAATATTACCCATATGACTTATGGAATCTGATATAATAGCTTCATCCAGCGGACACGTTTCAGGCATTTTACCTCTAATCACGTCAACAAAGTCTTGCCCTATGCCTGCTCCAGACTTTTTAATTCTTCCTGTTTTACCATCCTCAGTAAACTGATCAAACTGTTTCTGAATTTCCGGGATATTCGATTCTGCAGTATTTCTTCCTACCGAAATCCACCCCTTGCTTCCATGGAAAGTAGTACTGTTACCATCTTTTACCTTTCTAATACTTTGCATACCGTTTTTGCCTGCAACATCGGCACTTACAAAATGAAGTTTTAATCCTGAATCATATTCATACATTAAATCCCACGAATTAATGGTATCGTACAACCCGCCAGGCTCAAAGAATTTACCCGATCCTTCGCAGGTATATTTCCCTTTCACCTGACCTTTAATAGCCCAAACCATTTGATCGAGTGGATGAGCACCCCAACCGGCAATAAACCCAAGTGCATAATTGTACTGATACCAGGCTCCAGCTGCTGTTACCCTCTCATCGGAATAAGGAAGCATTTTTGCTGGACCAGTCCATAAATCATAGTCTAATCCTTCGGGAACCTCAGCTGGCACAAACTGCGGAGACTCTTGTTTGGTTCGTCCGGGAGCCCAAACATCTACTTTATGAATTTCTCCAATCTTTCCTTCTTTGATAAACTGATTGGCCAATTTTAAATGCGCCATAGAACGCTGCTGTGTTCCATAATGAAACTTTACATTATTGGCTTTACATTCTTTTTCCAATATTTTATAGTTGGCATAACTCAACCCCAGTGGCTTAGCTACCATTACATGTTTCCCTGCTCTGGCTGCCTCAATGGCTATAGGTACATGCCAATGATCAGGTGTATGGATATTTACCGCATCAATATCTTTTCGTTCCAACAGTTCTTTAAAATCCCTGTAAGCCTTACACTGTGGTGCAGCTATTTCCTTTTCTTTATATGTTCTGTCAATCCATTGCGCTCTTCCTATTCTGCGGTCTTTAAAGGGGTCGCAGGTAGCTACGTTTAGCGCATCAGGAATACGCATAAACCAATTTTTTAAAGCACTTGATCCCATATTTCCCATACCAATATGCCCTATCAATATTTTGTCGTTGACTCCTTTGACACAAGAAGGAATAAGGGTTGGAGCAACCAGGGCCCCTCCTGTAATTAAGGCAGATTGCTTTAAGAACTTTCTGCGTGATAGATTATTTTTCATTGTATTTAGTTTAATTTTTTGTTTTCATTCTATTTACGACGAAAAAACACCTTCTGCATTTAATTAATGATGCATCGGTTACTTTTTCTTGTTGGCCTGTCTCAAAAGCTTTTTGCTTAACAGTAGAACTTACGAACTGTATGTTGGGAGGCTGATAAATCCCCATCCCACAGCCACCCGAAGTAATTAAGATTCCTGAATCGGGATGTCCCTTCTTTCCAAATTGGCGGCGTACGTTCCCTTTTGCCTGTACAAAAGGGGAAGAGCCATTTATAAGGCCTTACAATTTATAAGTTTTATCAAAATACTTTTGACTTTTGAGACACCCCTCTATTAATTCAAAACCCCATCTGGGTATACTATTGACCAACAAACCGCTCCCATTCCGCTTTTATGTCATTCTTATCAGTTTCTTCTCCATGAACCAACAAACGATATTTCAACTTAAGTTTCTCCCCTTTTTTGAGTTCCATCTTTGCGTTAAAAATAACGGCAGGGCTGAAATAATAAAAAGGATGGTTGTCGGTGTTCCATACATACCAGTGGGTGGCATCGCCATAATTATCAGGATCATCAAAAATGCTTACCCCGACATGTTCCCCCTGAACACCTTTTGCATTAAATGTAAAATAACTGGCTCGTGCTCCATGAACACTTTCTTTTTCACCCTGATCGCTTTCAAAACTGGTATCCCATAAATCTTTATTTAACCTGATGGAGAAACCTGCATACCCACCATATCCTTTTCCTTTAGGTTCGTGTTTTAATGGCGTTCTATATAATACCACATCTTCTTTAGCCGTAAATGTACATTTCCAATCTACATAATAATTTCCGTATTTATTGGGAGGTGAAAACTGTAGCTCTCTTTCCTCTGTTAGTAGATATTCCTGATCTGCAATTCGGTAGCCTAATTGCTGAGTAACGCTTGCTTTAAAATCCTTACCGGTTTCTACATTTGTAGATATGATTTCTGTTTTACCATCAGACACTCCTGTTTTACGGTTCTCTTCCCAGAAGTTAACCCCGTTGATAAACTTCCACGAAAACCAAACTGCTCTATGCCAGGGATGGTCGTTTGGCCGTAGCCAGGTTAATTCAGTTCCTTGGATAGTAGATAAAGGATGAATATATGGTTTACCCTCAGAAGGATTAAAGTTATATCTCCAAACCGTCTGCTTTTGATTTAATAAGGATAGGCTGTTCTTATCTTTCTTCCATTTCAATTTATTTTCTGAAGTCTTCCTTTTCAATGTCAACTCATGAGGTAGTTTTTGTTTTACTTTACCTGTTGCAGCCCATTCCGAGCCTCTTTGTAATAAGGTTTTAAAACCCAGGTTCCTCATGCTTTTAACATCATGTCCTAAAACCAGAAAGAAAGTTCTGCCTTTACCCAGCTTACCTTCAAACATCACAGGTTCCATCTTATCAAACCCTTTGTTTGTTTTAGGTGCAAAAGCCTCACCTATAATACGGCAGGTTTTAAAATTCTGCATTTTAATCCATAGTTCGTCTGTTGTCCAAAAGTTACTCATCCCGTTAACAATAGGATGATTAAACTCTTCTACAACTACCTCAAACGAATGCTGTTTACCGTGCCTTGTTCCTTTACCCCAGGTTGCTCCAGCCAGCTTTTGAAACTCGGCCCAGTCGTAGTTGGCACTGGAACCCGCATGAACAAAAACAAACCCACCTCCATTTTCTACAAAATCCAGTACTGCGTTTTGGGTTTCTTCTGCCCAATTTCCATTTTTTTCAGGAAAAAGGTTCCAATTGCTAAGCAATACCTCGTAATTGCCCAACATGGTTGAATTCATCTTTTCAGGCTCTTCTGTTATGGAAACTTCAAACAGTCCTGTTTCTTCCAGAATTCCTTTAATGGCCGGCGTGGTTTCTTGCCATTTGTGGTTATTGCTGCCACTAAGGATTAAAACGTTTATCTTACCTTTAGCCGTGCACCAAAAGGATATAAATATCCCAAATACAACCAATAACAACCATTTTTTTGATATCATAACATTCTATTATCTTTGCTACCACACAGCTTCTATCCAACCTCTAGAGCAAACTCCCCAATTTCAAGCTGTTACAAATCTCGCATAAATGAGAGTCTGACACATGGTTTTTTAATTCCCTTGCCTGTTGCCCACTGTTGGAACGTACTGGGTAGACAAGCGACGCAAAGTCACTTCGTATATTAAACCGGGCTTGTAATGCGTCGCCTTTATCAAACTGTTTGCCCGGGGTTAAAACCCCGGGCTATCAAGGTTAAACCTCATTAAAGTTATTTTCAATATCTGTATTGGCAGGATATGCATCTTATTGATATAGTCATCCCTTATTGCGCTCCGCCAGTACAATTTATATTTTTATCTTTGCTCGTTGACACCTTACTCCCTTCCCGAATTAAAGTAATAATTTTCCTGGCAAGGATGGCTCCGTAACCGATAACTGACTCTCCGACAACCGAACACTGAAAACCCACTATTCTGCTCCAAGAGCTTTAAGATATTCAAAACTTTTTATAACCGCATCCTCTCCTGCTATCTCAAGGGTAGTATATCCATCAAAACCGATCTTGACCAATGCTTCATAAATAGCTTTTATATCGATAACTCCGTCACCAAGGGCGGTAAGTGACATCCCACAACCAAATTCTTTTCCTCTTTTTTCAATCATTTCCTCAGGTAAATCTTTCCAATGAACATGTTCAATTTTATCACCAAGCTTCTTAATCATTTCCAATGGTTCACCACCTCCAAGCCAAAGATTACCCGTATCTAAATTAATTCCCAAAGCGTCCGAATTACATTTTGTCATAAGATCTCCCATTAAATCTACAGAATCCGTAATTTCCCCGTGTGGCTCAATCAATATCTTAACGCCATAGTCTTCGGCAAACTTTAAGGGTTCGTATAATTTTTCAGCAATAGAGAATATGGCTTCCGATTTGGTTAATGACTTTCCAAAATCAGTCTTAGGGTCACCTTCTGCTGTAACTACATGTTTTACGCCAATGGCAGCAGCCAATTTCACTGCCTTAATAATTTGAGCCGTTCCGTAACGTGCCGGTGATGTGGGATCAAGTAAATTAGCATGTGCACATACACTGGATAATTCCAGTCCTTTACCATCAAACATTCTTTTAATATCAAACGGATTGGCATCCAGACTTGCCAACGCCGTAAAACCATATTCTGCTCCCAGACAAGCACCATCAGAATTGTCCGTTAAATCAGCACTTCCGAAACCCATATTTTTAATTTGATCCAATTGAGCATCCAAAGGACTAAATGGGCTGATCAATGCAAAACATCCTACTTTTATTGCCATGGCTAACGTTTTAAAGGTTATGTATTCTTGTGTTTTTTTACTTATGTCAAAATTACATTTTACATTCTCAACTTTATTTCATTATTTCACAGTGTAAAATATTTATACTCATAAAACACTATCAATGAGACCCGATATCACCTACACTGAAACAGACGGCGGAATTTACAACCCAGATTCCTGCACTCCTTTAGAAGCTGCCTGGAAGAAAAATGAAATTGAATTACATACCCTTGGTAGAGGAACTTACCCCGGTCGTCCGCTTGAAGAAGGAGAGCTAAGTAAAGTAAAAAGCATAGGCTATTGGGATGCTAAAACAATTCAGAATTGGGGCTTGGATTATCACCGAAATGAAGGAATTGAAATTTGCCTGTTGGAATCGGGCTCTTTGCAATTCGACTTAAACAACAATACTTACCAGTTAGCGCCCAATACGCTCACCATTACACGGCCTTGGATTCCACATAAATTGGGTGATCCCAAAATTAGTCCGAGTAAGCTACATTGGATCATTTTAGATGTGGATGTACGTCAGCCACACCAACCCTGGCAATGGCCCGATTGGATTATTTTAAAGCAGGAGGACCTGGCACAATTGACCGACATACTTAGGAGAAACGAACAACCCGTTTGGACAGTTGGACAATCGGTTAAAGATTGTTTCGTTCGGATGGGTCAACACATTAAAAACAAAAAAAGTATTTTTTTAGATTCTAAACTAAAGGTTCTTATTAACGAACTCTTGATTTCCATGTTAGAACTTTTTACCTTGGAAAAACCTGTACTAAACGACTCCTTAATTACCAGCAAAAGAAGTGTTGAAATGTTTTTGGATAATCTCAAAGAATTGGTTAACGAAGAATGGACATTAAATGGCATGTCCAGTTATTGCGGATTAGGAACCACTCAATTTTCTAAATACTGTCAGGAAATTACCAATGCCACGCCTACGAATTATTTAAACCAGTTACGTATAAAAAAGGCACACCATTTAATCACAACTGAAAAAGGTAAATCCATTACTGACATAGCATATGATTGCGGCTTTTCGTCGAACCAATATTTTACACAGATATTTAAAAAACACTATAAGGTGGCGCCTCAAAAATATAGGGAGGAGTATTTAAGGAATGAATTAAAAATTATTGAAGGTCATTAAGTGCAAAACTATAATACGCATGAAAAATACTGCATTATTATTGTTTCTTGTATTATTATCCATGGATATTATTGCCCAGGAAGAATTTTTTAGAGACAAAGGGGGACTATCGTTAATTTATGGACTATCAAATGCAGAAGGTAGTGATAGCCATAATTCAGTTGGGGCTAGTATTGCCTTTAGAAGTGGCTTAATTGTCGGTTTATCAAGCCAGCAAATTGCCGATGAGACCAAACCTCAGTTTCATTTTGGTTTTCAAAGAAAGCCTATGCGCAAAGATTCCTATACGCGACCAGGTTTTATCTTCTCCTATGTAAAAGGATCTGGTATCAGAGCTATCGGAAGCACACTAGGACTCTCCTTTTTGATAAATGCTCAAGAACAGTCTCCTACTTCAATTACTGGTATCCTTGGTATAACCAGTATTACTATTAAGGAAGAACACCATGGCTTTCCCAGAAACTTATCAACCCATTCCGAGACAATTCCAATTATTGGTATAGGGCTGAACCAGGCTCTTGGTGCACAAGAAGCAATATCACCGATCATTGGTGTTGGCATAGCCCGCGATCTAAACTACGGCATTACAAGTTTTTCGTTTTCACTGGGCCTTAATTTTAGTTTCAATGGCAAAACAAGCGACCCACCCCCTCTGTAAAACCCTCTTTTACTACCCCTTACGCTTTTGGCACAACCTTTGCAAATACGTTACCAGCTGATTACCGGTAAATACAGGCACCCATTTTATTGTACAATTATTAAAACTGGAAGCCATGAAAAATAGTAGATATAAACTGATTGTATTGTTGATTACACTTGCAACATTTGCAGTAACCTCCGAAGCACAACGCAAGGAAAACAGAAAGGACAAAAAGGACCGTAACAAAAACTACAATAGCAGCCGCAGAGCAGACAATAAAAATAAAGGTAGCGACCGGGACAAGTCCCATCAAGAACGTCATGATGATTACCGGCCTGACAATGATAGGAAGCATGGACAAAATACGTATGATGCACACCACAAAACACAAAAACACCATAACCAGAAATACCACCAACCGCTGCATCATAACGACAGGGATTATGCACGTAATCCCATGTACCATACCCGGGATAATTATTACAAGCATCCACGACATGGTTTAGTATATCGAAGGTTTCACAGTAAACCCGTTCAATTTAGATACAGGGGCCATGATTACTATTATCACAGCGGACATTATTACCGTCACCATCACAACATTGGATATATAAGGGTTGAGCTGCCCGGACATATTATTGTAGAGCGACTACCAACTAATCACACACGCTTCAGCAAGCATGGACGCAATTATTACCGCTGCGGCAATTTGGTTTTTGAACGCTATGGAAACAAGTACAAAATACGTCCTAATTTGAGTATTCAATTATTCGCTCGCTTTTAAATAAATAGCTCACACAGATTAAAGCCGCCATATGCATTAGAAATTCTATTGCACATTGAAATTACTTTAAAACAAGGCACTTTGTTGCATCACTTCAACTCACCAGGACGATGCTCCTCAAAGTAATCGGGACAAGTGATGCCTCGTTTCAGTAATGCCTTGTTTTATTGTACTTGCCATGCTCATGACGAACCTCCAATACATAATCCGGATTAAACGAGGTCCGTCATTAGTAATTTGAAAAATCCTTTTATAAGTCAGCAGGCATCGGCGATAACGTTTGCTATCGATTAAGAAAATCTTACATTGCCGTTTTAAGTAATGTTTAGATATTCTTAATCGAATTATCATATAGGTGCAGTCTAAAAACTATTTTGGGTCATTTTTTATAAACACTCATGAGGACTCGTTGGCAGCTAAGTGTCCCATTCCCGACTGCAGCACCCCTTGCAAAAACTGCAACGATTAGGACAATTCAGGCATTACCTGCCCTACAGCCTGCAGGTTATCATCCAGTTTTTCCACCGTTTCCATTTGAGATACACAACAGGATAAATTTGGGTTTTGTAATGCCCACTGATACGATTTAGCAAACTTGGAAAGTTTATCGCCTGGTACAATGGAGTTTAATTTATCGACAATCCAATCGGGTTTATTTTCCATCACATACAGTCGGGAAACCTTCATTGCAACCAACCCCATTCCCGAACGTTTTGCTTTATGCATAGATGCATCAACCGCAGCATGATTGGCGATATTGTAGGCAAACATGGCCACATCGTAATAACCCAGATCTATTGCTGCATCCAGGTTTCCCGCTACATCGTTGTGAAACGAAACCGCTGAAGCCTTAATCATCCCTTTTTGTTTGAATTCTGTAAGCAGTTCTTCCAATATTTCATCTTTGAGTTCTGGACCCGATGCTCCGTGTGGACAAAATAAAACATCCACATAATCTACCTGCATACGTTTTAAAGACCCCTCAATAAGTTCATACGCATGTTTTCGGATCTCCTGTTTCCATTCTTTTTTCATACCGTATTGCTGCAAAACCACATGCCATAAGTAGGAAGAATGTAACTGCTGTTCCTGTCCGTTAAAATAATTAAAATGATATCCCGGGCGCAACACCATCCTTTCCGCCAGTAGTTCATCCGCTTGTTTCTGAAGTTTCTCCTGTTGACTTGGGGCAAGACTATCGTAAATCTTTTTTAGATATTTTCCTTTGCCATAACCACTGAGTTTAGTCGTTAAAAAAACTTTATCACGGTTACCTCTTAGTTTAAAATACTTTCCAAGGTTTTTTTCTACCTCTCCCTTCCCATATGCAAATGCGCTATCAAAATAATTAATCCCTCGTTCTATACTTGCATCCAGTACCGGGTAACTTTCCTCCGTATGATATGGAAAAGTCCCCATTCCCAACTCCGAAACCATCATGCCAGTTTTCCCTAACATACGATATTGCATACCTTGTTTTTTGTTACGCCAGATAGGTTCAATCACTTTATCTTCTGTTTTGGGTCTAATGTTTTGCCCTGATGCATTGATTAAAGTGGGAGCTGAAATTAATCCCAATGATGAAGCTACTGTTTTCTGAAGAAATGCCCTACGCGAATCTTTTTTATCATTCATAATCATTAACCCTAATGGTACAGCCGCAATATATGGCTTTTTAAAAATATATCGAAACACCTGTACGTTAACGCAATGTTAATGTTTGTGCACAATAAAACACAGAAGGGGATTAAATATTTGATGGGGGATAATTCAAGTATGAAAATCACCTAATAGCCAAAACAATTATAGCAACCCCTTTTTCTATCAATAAACATATTTTTTCAAATACCGCTTCGTTAAAATAATATTTACCGTTTAAGAAGTGGATTTTATTTCTATAAAACGCTATCTTTTTGTAGAAATTTGATCAAATGATAGAAATGATATTTACTAAATGAGGGAATATGAACTATTGGTCATATCTGATTGAGCAGTTTAAACGGTTTTTTTTTATAGTTGGAGATGTTTCCTATTTTGCGGGTCGCTTTTTTAAAGAAGTAGGTAGTCGTCCCATTGAGTTTCAAGAGTTTTTGAAACAATGTTACATGGTAGGGTACAAATCGCTTCCATTGGTTGCCATTACAAGTCTTATCATGGGCATGGTGCTTACCTTGCAAACCAGACCCACATTGGTTGATTTTGGTGCTGTATCCTTAATGCCCAGTATGGTTGGCATTTCAATAGTAAGAGAAATAGGACCCGTAATTACAGCACTGATTTGTGCCGGAAAAGTCGGTTCGGGAATTGGAGCAGAATTGGGTTCTATGCGGGTTACCGAGCAGATTGATGCCATGGAAGTCTCCGGTACAAATCCGTTTAAATATCTTGTAGTAACACGTATCCTGGCTACCACGGTTACGCTGCCTATTCTGGTAATATTGGGAGATGCGGTAGGTCTTTGGGGATCCTTTATGGTAGAGAATATGAAAGGTTCAGTATCCTTTACCCTGTTTTTTAATTTGGTATTTGATTATTTATCCTATGGAGATCTGATCCCTTCCATCATAAAGTCTTTCTTTTTTGGTTTTGCCATAGGGTTAATAGGTTGCTACAAAGGTTATTATGCCGAGAGAGGTACGGCCGGCGTAGGCTTGGCAGCAAACTCGGCTGTGGTCATTACTTCGATGTTGCTGTTCTTTATCGATTTTTTGGCTGTTTTGGTGGCAGATATATTTTACGAGTTGTAAATTTATAAAACGGATTGATGAAATTGGAAAAAACACATCAGGAAAAAGATCAAAAAAAGGTAATTGAAGTTATTCAGTTGCATAAAGAACTTGCAGGGAAGCAGGTTTTGAATGGTTTCGATTTGGATCTTTATAACGGGGAGTGTTTGGTTGTTATAGGTAAGTCCGGTGCAGGAAAAACGGTCATGATCCGATGTCTGGTGGGACTAATGAGCGGGGAATCCGGAATGGTCACTATCTTGGGAAAAAGTATCGCGGATTTAAATCAAAAAGAGTTGGATGATTTGCGAATGCATATCGGCTTTTTATTTCAGGGGAGCGCTCTGTATGATTCGATGTCGGTTCGCGAAAATTTGGAGTTTCCTTTAAGAAGACACCAGAAAAAGTTTTCGGGAAAGGAGGAGATTGAACAATTAATCAGGGAGGTACTGGCAAGTGTGGGGTTGGAACACGCCATTGATCTGATGCCTGCAGAATTATCCGGCGGTATGAAACGAAGAATTGCCTTAGCCAGAACGCTGATTCTAAGGCCACAGATAATTTTTTATGACGAACCCACCACCGGTCTGGACCCGATCACTGCAAGGGAAATAATCCATTTGATTGGTGAGCTCCAGAAAAAATATAAAACCTCATCATTAATCATCACCCACGATTTAAATATTGCCAAACTTATTTCAGACAGAGTGGTGATTTTGGCCGAAGGAAAAAATTATGCGGAAGGTACCTATAAGGATTTAAAAGCAACAAATGATCCTCTGGTAAAGGCGTTTTTTTAACATCATAAACAGAAAAAAAACAGTCGTATGCAAAAAACAACCTATCAAAAAATAAAGCTGGGGATTATGGTGCTTAGCGGAGTACTGCTTTTTACCCTGGCGGTTTATTTAATCGGTGATAAACAAAGTTTATTTCAAAAGAATTTCGAGATAAGTTCTGTTTTTAAAAGCGTTAGAGGCTTGAGATTAGGAGACAACGTAAGGTATTTAGGAATTGATGCGGGAAATGTTAAAGCGATAGAAATGATTAATGATACGGCCATCCGTATTACGATGAAATTGGATGTGCATACCATGAAATTTATAAAAAAGAATGCGGTTGCGAAAATAACTACGGATGGATTAGTTGGAGATATGGTGGTTAACATAGAGCCTGGTATTGGTTTCAGTAAGGGTATCGAAGATAAAGATGAGATAACAGCCTTCGATCCGGTAGGTACGGCTGAAATTTTAAGCACATTAAGCGAAACAAATGAAAATGCAGCCATGTTAACTGCCGGCATATTACGAATAACCAATTCAATAAACGAAGGAAAAGGAACCTTGGGCATGCTGATTCATGATTCTGAAACAGCAGATGACATCAGAAAAATTATACGGAACGTGAAAGAGACAACCCAAAGGTCGGCCGTACTGATGAAAAACCTGGAAGATGTGTCCAACTTGATTAAGAGTGACAAAAACCTGTTGGGTATATTGTTGAATGATACATTATCCGCCCAAAAACTTCATGAACTGATCAGTGATTTAAGTTCTTCCGGGAATGAAATAAAAAAAATGTCCGAATCTTTAAATGGTTTAATAACCGACCTTGCAGAAGGAGACAATAGTGTGATGAACACGCTGGCTAATGACTCCTTATTAAGGAATGACATAAAAGAAACTCTGGAGAATATTAATTCCGGGAGTCAGAAATTTAACGAAAACATGGAAGCCTTAAAACACCATACTTTGTTTAAAGGTTACTTTAAGGATAAAGAAAAAGAAAAGCGTAAAGAAAAAAAGTAAGTCTGTACCCCTGTATTGAAGCATCATGACATGAGCAAACTGTAGATGCCCAAACAATGCCTCACTGTATTGTTAACACCAACAATGAAAAAGAAAAATTTTCTGAATAATAAAAGCTCATGCCTTAAAAATTGAAAGGCAAGGCTTTACTTCCCTATTGTAAATAGAGTTTGCATTTCAGCAAACAAAACAAATAAAAGACCAAATTGTCCGAATTTAATTCGTAAATTAAGGTAGTCTAATTTTAAATATTATAAATCATGACTACAGTAAATATCTATCTTACCTTTAACGGTAATTGCGAAGAAGCTTTTAATTTTTACAAATCGGTTTTTGGTGGGGAATTTGCCATGATGAGCCGTTTTAAAGAGATGCCGCCGCAAGAAGGCATGCAAATGCCCGAAGAAGAAGGTGATCGGATTATGCATGTTACCTTGCCTATTGGTGGGGATACCGTTTTAATGGGCAGCGACACCGGCGGAGAATGGGCAGCCGGTTACAAAGAAGGAAATAACTTTTCCATTTCTATCTCTGCGGATTCAAAAACCAAGGCAGACGAATTTTTCGCAAAGCTATCCAATGGCGGAAAAGTAATTATGCCGATGGAAAAAACTTTCTGGGAATCTTATTTTGGTATGTTTACCGATAAATTCGGCATCAACTGGATGGTGAGCTTTGATGAAGTTAAAAAATAACGATACGAAGCTGCCCAACAACCAAAAATTCATGTTAGGCAGCTTTTTTTGCTAACCACCCTATTCCCTCCCATCTTCATTTTCCCCATTTATGATTTATTAAGATGATTTTAACAAATACAACTTATCTCACCTGTTAATTATACTACATTTGTGCGTTTTTTATAACGCATGAGCGGATTATCAATACATATTATATTGTGCTTCTTTAGGTTGTTACTGCCAGAACAACTGCCAGAAGAAGGCTTCTCGGCAAATCATAGTGCCGACAAGCACTTCGACTATGCGTATATTTCAGATTTGGATTCTACTGGCACTATCTACATCGTAGAAGAAGAAAATGACCACAAAGAATTTTTCCCTGTTTTTAAGGATTCACATGTTTGCTATCTGCAGCATATACCTTTATGTGTATATTGCGCTTTACATTCAAGCATTACCGTTTCCATACTGTTCGAATCGGACACCTCACCTCCTGCCATTATCGTTTCTGCTTAAACCGAACAGTTTTTCTAAACTATTATAATATAAAAAATACTGCATGGATATTAGATCTATCGCAGACATATACCTACATCTTAATATTTAATGTAATGTTTTTATTAATGCTTGCCGTATTCGTAATAGGGTATGGATTTATTGTATTCGAACACATCAACCACATCAATAAAGCAGCTATTGCCCTGCTAATTGGTTCATTAACATGGGCAATTTATGCCATAGGCGGTTCCGGAGTTTTGGAATTAGGCTTTAGCTCGGCCTGGCAGAATTATTTAGCATCAGCGCATGGTACAGTAAATATCCATCAGTTTATTACTCACCATCAATTATACCATCACCTATCCGAGATATCTTCCATATTGTTCTTTTTAATGGGTGCAATGACCATTGTTGAACTTGTAGATAGGTATCAGGGTTTTAGAGTAATTACCACCAAAATTAACAGTTCAAGTGCCGTAAAGTTATTATGGATCATTAGTGGGCTGACCTTTTTAATGTCGGCCGTACTCGATAACTTAACTACAACTATTGTAATCATCACGGTACTCCGAAAACTACTCACACAAAAAGACAATCGCTGGATTTTTGCCAGCATGGTGGTTGTTTCCGCTAATGCAGGTGGAGCATGGTCGCCCATTGGGGATGTTACCACCATTATGCTTTGGATTGGAAGCCAGGTAACTGCGGCTCATATCATCACAGCCGTAATTTTACCAAGTTTAGTGAACGTTATCGTCTCCACCTTTTTATTTTCGCTGTTGGTAAAAGGACAAACCATACGTCCGGTTTTACCTGAGAATGAAACACGGGAGTTTACCACTTTCCAGGAAAGGGTTTTTATGCTGGTTGTTGGCACACTGGCATTAATCTCTGTTCCGATATTTAAAACCATTACGCACCTCCCTCCCTATTTAGGCATGTTATTAGGATTGGCCGTATTGTGGATCATGACCGACCGCTATCTTAAAAACCGGTCTGCCGAGGACAAACGTACCCTGACCGTTACCGCAGTAATTAAAACCATTGATATACCAACTGTCCTTTTCTTTCTGGGGATTTTAAGTGCCGTATCCGCTCTTCAATCAGCCGGGCATCTTGATTTGATGGCTCAATTTATGGACGAAAAAGTGAAAAACATCTATGTCATTAATATGGTCATTGGCGTGGTTTCTTCCATCGTGGATAACGTTCCATTGGTTGCTGCTTCAATGGGAATGTATCAAATTGCGGGTGCCGAGGCTGCCGGTTATTTGGGCAATTTTGTGCAAGATGGGAACTTTTGGTCGTTTCTGGCATATTGTGCGGGTACGGGCGGTAGCATACTTATTATTGGCTCTGCTGCCGGTGTAGCCGCCATGGGACTGGAAAAAATCGATTTTATGTGGTATCTGAAAAAGGTAAGTGTTATCGCCTTAGCAGGTTATATGGCAGGTGCCCTTACTTTCTATCTGCAAACGATGATCTAGTATAATTGAATATCTACTTTTTTAAGGTGGTATCAAAAATACGTAACAGTTCAAACTCTGCAAACAATCTTTCTATATCGTTGGATTACTTATTGCTTTTACCATTGACAATGGCCGGGTAATCATCGTAACTTTAATCCAAGAGTTTTCTATAAAAAATAGGAGGAGTCGTCATGAAGAAACAGGAAATTATCCGGTTCGCCAATGATAATCCGGTATGTTATCTGGCAACAATTGAAAACAACAGACCTCATGTAAGGGCTATGTTAATGTGGTATGCGGATGAAACAGGTTTTTATTTTGAAACCCTTTCACTTAAAGAAATGAGTAAACAGATTCATATGAATCCCAATGTTGAAGTTTGCTTTTACAACCAACCCGAAGATTTGCTTGACGCAAAGGAATTGAGAGTCTCAGGAGTGATGGAGTTTATTGAGGATCCTGCAATCATTGAAAAAGCATATAAAAACAGGGAATATATAGAAGACCTAGCCGGGCAACCCATTAAAAGATATATGGAAGTGTTGCGGATTGCTCATGGAGATGCTCATTTTTGGAACTTAAAAACAGATGTACTCAAAGAACATCAATTGGAGCATTTAGAGTTCTGATCAAGAAACGAATAGTTTGATATGATTTTCTAATTAGAACCAGGGCTACTTTTGTTATTTCTACTAAATTAAAATCTTTCATTATCTTGCTTACCAAAAAAGTAAGATAATGAAGATAATATCGTGGAACGTGAACGGCCTGCGGGCTGTTGCCAAAAAAAACTTTTTCGAAGATCTTAACCATATGGACCCGGATATATTGTGTCTGCAGGAAACGAAGGCACAAGACGATCAGGTGGCGGAGGTTTTAAAAGATGTAAACGGATATCATGTTTATTCAAATTCCGCAGAAAAAAAAGGTTATTCGGGTACAGCTGTTCTCTCAAAAACAGAACCGATAAAGGTAACCCGGGATATGGGCATGGAGGAGCACGATACCGAAGGAAGGGTACTTACGTTGGAATATGAAAACTTTTATTTGGTGAATGTATATGTTCCTAATTCCGGCAGTGACTTAAAGCGATTGGATTACCGCCAGGACTGGGACAAAGCTTTCTTTGATTACCTGAAAAACCTGGAGAAAGAGAAACCCGTATTGGTGGGGGGCGACTTTAATGTGGCCCATACCGAAAATGATTTGGCCCGTCCTAAACCCAACTACAACAAATCGGCAGGTTTTATGCAAGAGGAGATTGACGGCATGGACCGATTTACCCAGGGCGGTTTAAAAGACACTTTTCGTCATTTTTACCCCGGTTTAAAAGACAAGTATTCGTGGTGGAGTTACAGGGCTGGAGCCAGAGGTAAGAATGTAGGCTGGAGAATCGACTATTTTTTGGCCAGTGAAAGTTTCCTTCCGGAAATTAAAGATGCGTACATTATGAACGACATTATGGGCTCTGACCATTGTCCGGTGGGAGTAACATTGAATTAGTGTGGTTTTCACCACGGATGAGCTTTTCCATAATCCGGGTGTGGCACTCCGGTTCATTCTTTTCCTTGAGTTTTATTAACGGTTAAATCTATAACATCAGGCATGTTTAATGGGCTATAAAGTCATTTATACCCATACACAGAATCCTATATTGGGTACTACTATCACTGTGGAACGCTTGCAGAAACGAGGATATATCCCACTTGCTGAAATGTATCAATAGATGCATTCTTCATTAGCAACTTCAAACAATACGCTATTCCCCATGATGTAAGGAACCGCCATATACGCGACCCGTACATACGGTGCTGTGAGAGGCGCACTGGCGGTCAAATGGCCGTCAGCCGTCTACTCGATTGCCAACCGTACTTCTTTTCAGTTTAGTTAACCAATTTGGTAGTCCTTAATTAACAGGCTGGCAGATAGATTCAAACGAGTCGTTAATTTGCGAATCATTTCAACAGTCAATTTTCTTCTTTTATTAAGAATTTCAGATACTCGATTTTTTCCGCCAAATTCATTAACTAAGTCAACTTGTTTAAGGTGCATTTCTTCCATTCTTATTTTTATAGCTTCAATAGGATCAGGTGCTTCAATAAAATAGTTTTTGTTTTCATATTCATCAATGATTAAGCCAAGTATGTCAGCTTCGTCACTTTCCAGAGTACCATCTTGAGCATCAAAAATCTCCTCAAGTCTTTTTAATGCCATTTGATAGTCTTCTTCTGTCTTTATTGGTCTAATATTCATGTCAATTCTTTTTAAATATTGTCAGCATCAATTTTATCATATTCTGAATGAGTCCCGATAAAACGAATAAATCCCCATTGTTTCTCAAAATTAAATTTTACAATTAGTCTGTAAGAGTTCCCTTTGATGTTAAAAACCATTCGTTCATTCTTAAGAATACTTGCATTTGCATAGGTCTGTTTTATGTCATTTGGCGATTTCCAGTCAGAATTCATTGCTGTGTCATACCAGGTCTTTAGGTATTGTTCTGAGTCAGCATGTTTCTCCCAGTAAATTCTAAGCGTGCTTTTTGCAAATATTCTCTTCATATAAAGTTATTCTGGTCCAAAGGTAACAATAAATTCCCATTTCGGGAACTTTAAGTCATTTTTTGGGTATGGTTGGGTAGAGTAGAGCCTGATAGCTTACTCCGTTTTGTTAATCATAAAAGTAACAATAATAAGTAAACTATCAGCGCCCCCTGCATCAAACCGTATCCCGATGTTCGGGACAGGCTGTGAAGTTTTCCCTCATACGGCTTACCGATAGAGTTCTTCATTTGCTTTTCATATGGATCTACCCGGCACATGTATAGTTCATAAGCTATATGAACCACTTGTGACTTCTCTTCATATTTGAACCCGCAATATGCATTAGAAAATCTATTACACATTGAAATTGTTTCAAAACAAGACACTCCGCTGCTTCACTTCCAATGTTCACGACGAAGTTCTAATGTATAATCCGGGTTGAACAAACATATAGCGACGTTTAGAATCAACTACTTAATTATTTCAGCCAAATAGGACAAAGCCAGAACTGATAGTATTGAATTTTAATAAAAAAATATGGAGAAACTTGGATTACAACATAGAACGGGTCGTGGGCTTATTTGAAAATTGAACCTCCAAAACCCCACCAAGCCGAAGCTAAGGTTTAGGTTATACATTTATTCTTTTCACTAGCCGAAGCCTTAGCTTCGGCGAACTAATTTAAAGAGCAGCTCTCCCAAATCAGGCTCTTTAATTCCTGACTTTACTTTTACACAATTTCCAGATTCAAATTTAACTTCCTGTAATTTCATGGCTAGTTCTTATATGCTATTTCTTCGAAGCATTCAATTAGACTTTTTAACCCAACCAATATTATACCCCGTGTTTCATTTTTCATATTTAAAAGTGCTATTTTCTGATTAAATTGAAAAATAACACCTGTAAATAACGCCTTCGACTTTAAATTTTCTAAGTCAGCAGAAATAACTTCAAGTTTTGATTTTTTACTCTGCTCTCCTTCAAAGTATTTGAGCATATGGACATTTCGTTGTTGAATCCTCATAAATTGCGGCTCTGTAATCTTTTCGGTTTCTGTTTGATGATATTCTTTAAAGAACTCCCAAATCAGAAAGATGATTTTCATTATTTCTTCTAATTCAAGAGATTTTAAATCATAACGATAACCAAGAATTAACGAAATCAGGAAAGGTTGTTGCTGCGATATTTTATCCGATTGGAAATCCAGCATATTTTAAGAAATATTCCTTTCATCTTGTAATGGCACTATTTTGTTTTCTTTCAGGTAACTACAAAAATTCATTATGTCCTCCATCAAGTCTTGGTTTGAAGTTGGTCTCAGTATAAACTCATGATGACCATGAATAAAATCGGCAAACATTACTGTGTTGGCAAACCTTTTCCTTGGTTTCATTTTTCTGAATTTGTCTTTTGAGATTTGTTTGAATTTAACAAGAATATGAAACTGTGATTTTAAAACCTTGCTTTCATCGAATGAGTAAAATAATTGCACATCAAAGTTTTCATGTTTACCCTCATAAATTTCTTCAGTCTTATTCCATTTAAATCCTTTTCTAATAAAGCTTTCTAAATTCCTGTGTCTTGCATATTTTTTGGTTAAGATTGGTCTTAAAAATTTGATTCCCCCTATCGTGAATATTGCCGAAATTATTGCAAATCCAATAGCAAATTTTAATCCAAACAATAAGGAATTTTCAAGATTTTTAGGGTTGTTTTCTATCCAATGCAAAAAAGAAATTAGAACAAATCCAATTATTAAAGGGAATAGAAAATAATCTTTAAACAGTCTTGAATTTACTTCAGTATTATTGTATTCTTCTCGATTCATAAATTGTAATTACGAGGCTTTTTCAATATTACCTACAACGTTCACTGGATGAAGCGTTAGTGATTTGAAAAACCAAACCATCAAAAACACTACAGAGCCAAATTTTTTATTTTGTTTAAACTTACTTCTTGACTTCCGCACTTTTTGTGGGACACCCTCCGTATCCCTTGCTATTGCTGACTTTCTTTTTTAACTTGGGTGT
>NZ_JBNGOS010000059.1:0-26784 GCF_050589685.1 Saccharicrinis sp. 156 | reverse complement strand
AAAATCAATTAATGCCTTTGTAGCTGTTCTATCCTGCGTCTATACTTTACATTATATTTTGGTATACATTACCTGCCCCGATTGGTCCGCTCAACATCAAACCTTTCCTGAGGTTTAAACCGTGCTGTTTGCAATTCTCCTCATCGCGAATAACGTAGGCAAAAAGCTTTCTGATCACGGGCATATCCTGATCGAGCAGCTTGAACTGATTGCCATACATTTCCCTGCCTTTTCTGGAGATAAACTCCAGGCTTTTCTGGAAATTGTAGATGATCTGGTTGTTTTGGATGGTATAGAACATGTTTGTGGTTTTTGATGATTAAAGCGGTTCGCTGTAATTCTTGCCCGAAAATGTTTTGTGGGGACTTTCCTTTTCTTCGGTAGTTTGGGCTTTGGTTGTTTTGGGCGGTGAGGCCTGAAATTTTGGAACGTTGAGCATCCAGTTTCTGGCTGCCGCTTTCCAGTCTTTCATTTTCGATTTGCCGCCGACCATCCATCCGTTGCTTTCGTAGTAATTGAAAAATCGTTCGGCTTCGGTACTCGGGTGTCCTTTCTGTTCAAAATATATCTGAATGTGCTCAATTGGTGGCTTTTGAAAGGCTTTTTTCTTTTTTTCGTTCATATCTGTAGTTTTTGATTGATTTTGAACTTCTTCGTTACTATATATAGAGTGTATATGTTTTATATGTTTATATAATGGTACCAAATTTTGGACAGGTGGTGGACAGGTACCTGTATCAAATATGGACAGGTGAACCTTACTTCCTTGATTCGGGTCAAACGACGGATGATATCGGATAAAACCGTGTAATTCCAAGTCTTTAAGCACTTTTGCGTAAGTGGTTGTAGAATTAATCTTCGACATCTTCATAACCTCCTTTCTGTAAATGGTAATTGGGTTTTCAAACCGGTTCCAGTTCCATATCCTGAACAATGAAATGTACATGCTCACATGGTTCGGTTTTAACTTCTCATTGGCATCCATCATTGCAAAAACATTCTGTTGATGCCTGATATAATTCATAGTCGTTGCATAAATGAGGCATTACCCACATTTGTTCTTGGCAATCACTTCCTGGATATCACCATAATCGTAGTAGATGGTTCCGCCTATCTTGGTAAAAGGCAATACGCCGCTTACCCGAAGGTGTTGGAGTGTTCCAGGTGAAATGTCGAGCAATTCCCTGACTTCATAGGATTTTAGCCATTTCTTTTGCTGGCCTCCCGGATTCTTCTTGAGTAGTTTCTCGATGTCTGCCAGAAGCTCTATTTTGAACTCCCGCAAATCGTCCGTAGTAATGATTTCTGTTGCCATAACATTTGATTGATATTGATATGACACAAAGGAAAGTATAAAAACAATACAAAAACAGTTGTTAGGGGTTGAACAACCCCTAACAACCCCATAGATTATCAACACATTACAGCGATATAAAATTTTCGGTACAATTATTGATACGAGGCGTTTTCATACAATTTTATCTGCAAAAACTATTGTTATTCAATCGACCTATAAAGTTTAAGAAAAAGCTCTTTTGTAGACTTATATGTTGCCGCATCAATGCCCGTGCATTTATTGTTTAAGCTCTTATACGATATATTGTTATTGTTCTTTGATTTGAGAACCCCTGAAATGATCCTAATGGTTTCCTTTCTGTTCTGGGTAAGTATTAAACCAACTTCGATGCACTTCGTAACAACACATGCTATCTGGGGCACCGACAAGCTGGTTTGTACTTTATCTGTTTTAGAAATTGGCTGTTCTGCTTCTAGTACTATAGCATTTTCTTGAGATAAGTGATATTCGTGATCATAGGAGCTCAATTCTTTTTTTAACCAATTTACAACCGAGGTTCTAAGGCTTGGTATTTTAGGTAAAAACCCGTCCGCTTTTACAACCATAACTTGTGACACATGTTTTTTAAAGCATCGAAGCTTACGAAGCTTATTTTTTATGCCCGTTTCTTTTTCTACATTTTGTTTAATCACTTCAATTATATGGTTATAAATCTCGGTTGAATTAAAATTGTACGAAATAATCACTTTAACAAGCCTTTCAAAGTTATTTCCCGTGGAGTTATTGTTACACACCTTTGAGGTGATTCGGGAAAGCAATTTATCGACATACCATATCTTTCTAAAAGAGCAGTTTGCATAGCCCAACTCTTTAAAATGAGATACTACTTCCTTAATTACCTCAAGCTCCCCTGACTCAATATCTAGCAAATATATTTTATCCAGCTTTGCTTTAAAGCGTTTTCTGTAGCGCTCATAATAAAGCTGCGGCACTTTTAATTCGCTATCAAAATCTTTAGGGAACTGTACATGCAAAAAATTAACAAAACCAATTAAGGTGTTAACCATTTTTGATATTACATTCTTGTTGCATTCTTCGGATAGTTCACAACAAACAGGACTCTCCTGTAGTTTTTTAAGTATCCTAACAGAGCTGTTTTGATACACACGGATTTGCTGCCCGACAATTTGAGGGGGAGTGTTAGAAGTGGCCAAATAGAGCATACCTTGCTTTAAATCAAACAAAGTGACGTTTTGCCCAATGGAACGTTCGTTGTTCAAGTGGGATTTCAGACTGCAGCTTTTAGGGTTGCCGATATGCTCAACAACCCTCTCAAATGAATCAAGTAGGTAAGGCATTTCTGGTCTATTTAGTATATAAAAAAGGTTATTTCTGCGTCAAAATCAACCTTAAACATAATTATTTTTCGACCAAATACCAACAAATCGAACCAAAAACTATGACCTTACCTTTCTCGAAACCATGGCTTTAGAATCTTTTCCTTCCAAAACCTGCTTTAATTTTTGCATGTCCGAGCTAATTTTGTTTTTAAGCACACGGGCATAAATCATTGTTGTAGTCAACTTTGTATGTCCTAAAATCTTACTTACAGTTTCAATAGGCACTCCATTGCTTAAAGTTATGGTTGTAGCAAAAGTGTGACGAGCTATGTGAAACGTCAGATTTTTTTTAATTCCACAAACATCCGCAATCTCTTTTAAATAGCTGTTAAGCTTTTGATTAGATATAATGGGGAACAATCTTTCGTTATGGATTGCTCTTGGGTGATCTTTGTATTAATCAATTATTTCCAACGGAATTGGAAGTAATGGAATATTTACACTAACATCAGTCTTTTGTCTTTTTGTACTAATCCAATATTCCCCATCAATACCTATATTGATATTTTCCAACTTCAGTTGCTTTACATCAACGTAAGCCAAACCTGTGTAACACGCAAACACAAACAAATCTTTTGTAAAATCCATACGTTCATTTGAAAAATTTCTATTTACCAATATTTCAACCTCTTTTTCTGAAAGAAAGGTTCGTTCCGATTTTTTAAACGAAAGTTTGTATTTGGAAAACGGATCCTTTTCAACCCACTCTAATTTAACCGCCATTGTTGTCATCTTCCTAAGCCGTTCAAGATGTTTCATTACCCCGTTGTTGGACAATGGCCTTTGATGATCGGTTGGGGTATGGTTCCTCAAATAAGATTCAAACCCCGTAATAAACTGATAATTCAACTGACTTAGGTAAATATCATCCACCTTTTTCTTCTCTTTTAGAAACTTCTTGATATACTTTTGAGTGGTAAAGTAGTTTTTCAACGTACCATAACTTAAAATATTAACCTGCGATTCGTTATGATATTGAATCAAATGCAAAAGTGTTTTACCTTCCTCAATATTTCCTTGGTAATGGTTTTTTAAAATAAGCGGCGTTATCATCCGTTCTTCGTAACGGAGCTTATCAAATATGTTCAGAATCTTACTTCTCGCAGAAGCAATAGCTTGGTTTACTCTCAAATAATCCTTATCCGATGTTTTCACTACTTCATTTGAAGAATCCCAAGCATTAACATTGACTCGATAGTTGAATGAAAAATCAATGCGTTTAGTGTTATAAGATATCCTAAGGTACAACATGCCTAATTCAGGATTCTTCTTGGTGGTTCTTAAAAAAAACTTTACGTAAAGTAATTGACTGTTTAACATGACATTATAATTAATTGTGGTTAATAAATCATTTTGAATTCAGGTTACACCTGAAATCGTTTATTCACAATCAATATCAATCAAAATCAATGGCAGTTATCTTGTATAAAAATCAGTATATCAACATATTTAACTCTCAAGTGTAACTAAAGTACATAAATTTAAAGTTACACTCAAGTTACACCTCAAATATGAATTACATTGATATTAACTGATTTGCTAAAAAACAAAAAAGCTTGAAAACCATACAGTTTACAAGCTTTTGATATTTTTAAAATCTTAAATTGTCGGGATGACAGGATTTGAACCTGCGACCCCTGGTCCCCCAGACCAGTGCGCTAACCGAACTGCGCCACATCCCGAAAAAATTAGTACTATTCTTGCATTAGGGATTGCAAATATATAAAAAACTTAATCTTTTAATAAAGCTTACAACATAAAATATTTCCTTTTCGTTACAAAAACCCTTAACCTGTTTCTTTATCAAATACATACCATTTTGTCTTTATTATTTTAATATTCGCATGCAACCTTTCATATTTTTTATTGTCTTATAACCAAAATTTCTAAGTTCAACCACAAATAATTACTGTTGATACCATTTTTATTTTTGTTCAACCATTTTTTAATATTTTTGCAACTGACTTAAAACGCAGCATGAAAGACAAAGATCTATTACAAAGATTATCTTCAGGTGATTCAAAAGCCTTTCAAGAGATTTTCATGCGTTATTACCAACAGTTGGTTGTATTTGCGAGTAAATTGGTTTATGACCTTGATCAATCGCGGGATATAGTCCAAGAGGTTATTGTTAATTTTTACGAAAAACGAGATAACATACAAATTCATACCTCATTAAAAGCACATTTATATCAATCTGTCCGAAACCGTTGCTTAAATTATCTAAAAAGGGAACAAACTATTCGCACGCATCATTCTAACATCTTTGAGGAACGAAAAGAACATCACCAAGAATTTAAGGATCTGATGGAAGAGACGGAATTGGAAAATAGAATTTATCATGTTATTAATTCATTACCAAAGCAGTGTCAAAAAATATTTGAAATGAGCCGTTTCGACGGAAAATCAAATGCCGACATTGCGGAGGAGCTAAATATTTCGAAGAGAACTGTTGAAACTCAAATTAGCAATGCACTAAAAAAAATAAGAATAAAATTTTTTGATCACATGACCGTTGTAGTTATTTCACTCTCCTGTGTATTTCTCAAAATCCTACTCCATGGTTAAGATTCATTCTAAATAAACCTGTATTCAATATTTTTTGTACGTGTTCAACAATAATCAGTTGTCTTAATAAAACAAAAATAAACCTTAACATCACTATTATGGAATTTTTACTTCAATTATTGGCAGAACTTATTCAAGGTAACGAAATTGAAAATAGCGTTCATACGAATAAAGAACCAGAAATAGCTGAAGTTAAAGAAAACGAAGAGTTAGAGAATATTTTTGGCATGATGCATTTTCATTGATACTTTATATTTTTTGACCGTTTTTATTTTATATTGCAGGGAGAGTGAAAGAGAATAAAAAAAATATGATTCAGCATATCGTTGGATGCTTAACCAGGGATATAACAAACGATGAGTTGTGTAAACTTGACGTTTGGAAAAAAGACGCGGCTGAAAACCAAGAACAGTTTGAGCAGCTGGAGTCAGCATGGGTCAAAAGCAAGAACCTGCATGTTTTCAGCCAAATAGATGTTGAAAAAGACTGGAAACGAGTATGCGACAAAATTGGGAAAAATAAAAAGAAAAGAAATAACCTTAAAAGAATTAGTATATCTGCGAGAAAAATAGCCGCCATATTTATCCCACTTATGTTTGTGGCAATTTCAGGTGTTTTATTTTGGAACGTTCCCGGTTTCGGAAGATTAAGCGCCCATAAAAGCAGTTCAACCATTCATACAATAACCTTACCCGACGGATCAAAAGTTACGCTTAACAAATACAGTAAAATCATTTATCCGAATAACATCGCATCTTCGGAATCGCGGGATATTGAGCTAAACGGGGAAGCTTTTTTCGAAGTTTTCCATAATAAAACTCCGTTTAACGTAGAGGCAGGCAGCCTATTGGTGCAAGTGTTGGGAACCGAGTTCAATATACAGGAAAATGGTTCTGAGGTAGCTGTTTCCGTCATTTCAGGAAAGGTAAATATTTCTGCTAACGACAAGCAATTACAGTTGACCAAAGGAAAAAGAGCTGTATTGAGCGGCGGTATTTTAGTAGAGGAACATGGCGAAACAGAAAACGATATTTATTGGTGTTCAAAACACCTGAAGTTCAACCAAGCCAATTTGGTAGATATTTGTAAGGAATTACAAAAAAGCTTCCAGGAAATCAAAGTGGTTAAAATAAATACCAAAGATCTAAGTACCAAGGTTACTACTTCGTTTAGGAACCAAAGCTTACAAGATATTTTGGCAGAGCTGCAAATTCATTTCAATAAAAAAATAACATTTGACGGTGCAACCTTGACGGTCTCTGATTAAAAATCCATATTTTTACGGGATTCATTAATATCTGA
The DNA here is from genome assembly GCF_050589685.1 of Saccharicrinis sp. 156. Classification (NCBI taxonomy): domain Bacteria; kingdom Pseudomonadati; phylum Bacteroidota; class Bacteroidia; order Marinilabiliales; family Marinilabiliaceae; genus Saccharicrinis; species Saccharicrinis sp. 156. The sequence continues at coordinate 20,217 of NZ_JBNGOS010000059.1, read as the reverse complement.
ATGATCAAATCCCGCACAATAAGAATATACATCACAGTAATGCTTCTTGCTTTCAGTAGCACAGCATGTGTGCTTGCACAATCAATTCTGGATAAGTTTGTGTCTATAAACATCGATAGTGGTTCCACCTCCGAAATTTTAAATGCCATAGAAGCTGAAACAGATATTTCGTTCGGCTATAGCAATAAGGTATGCATTGTCGATTTTATTCAGCTTACTACAAACAGAAATACAATAAAAGGTTTTTTAAACGAGGTATTTGCGGCATGTGATATAGAACTAACCGAGAAAAAAAGAAAAATACTAATCCTTCCGAAAAGCCCCAAAGAGACGGAGAAATTTGTTATTAGCGGTTTCGTAAAAAACATTAAAAATGGAGAAATCCTTATCGGTTCTTCTATTTACGACGCAGTATTATGGGAAGGAACCACCTCCAATAATTTTGGCTTTTATAGTTTAACCCTCCCCAAAGGAGATGTTATACTGAATTGCTCTTTTGTTGGTTATCATTCGGTACAACACTCCTTTGCACTAGACAAAGACACAACAATAAATTTCGATTTGTTGTACAATACCCAAATAAAAGAGGTGCCGATAGTGGGTTTTATTTCCAAAGAGGGTATCAATACCACACGTACCGGTACGATTAATGTACCGGTTGAGCAAATCCAGAAGTTCCCTTCATTTCTTGGCGAAGTGGACGTTATTAAAACCCTGCAACTCTTACCTGGAATAAACAGTGGCAGCGAGGGTGTCAGCGGGCTGTTTGTAAGAGGTGGTGGGGTGGATCAAAATCTGTACCTGCTCGATGATGTTCCTGTTTATAATATCTCCCACCTTTTCGGTTTCTTCTCCGTATTCAACGCCGATGCACTTAATAATATTTCGGTAACCAAAGGAGGCTTTCCCGCCCGCTATGGTGGTAGGTTGTCTTCGGTTATAGACATACGAATGAAAGATGGCAATAATGAAAAGATCGGCGGAACGGTAAGTTTAGGGATGATGTCATCTAAACTAGCCTTGGACGGCCCATTGTACAAAGATAAAACCACGTTTAGCTTTTCGATAAGAAGATCATATTTCGATGTTTTTGCCTTGCCCCTTCAGGCACAACAGAATACCCGTACGGCTTTTTATTTTTATGATGCCAACGGAAAAATAACGCACAAATTGTCCGAAAAAAGTAAGCTATATATAAGTTATTATGGTGGTAGGGACCGTTTTTTTTCGAAATATAATTTCAACGAAGTACGCGACCCTAACCAGCCTGCCGATGAAGACCAAACGCTAAACATTAATGATCAGGGTTATTCGGGCTGGGGCAATGCGGTCGGTTCTTTGCGTTTGAACAAAATTCATAACGAAAAGCTATTTTCCAATATATCTTTATCCTTTAGCAACTATTCGTATTTTGTGGGCTACGAAGAGCACTCCATCACACCTGGCATTTGGAACTACTTTGAGCAGAGATATCACAGTGGAATATTAGATGTAATGCTTAAGGCCAATTTCGATTATTTTATGAATCCCAGACATCATGTACGGTTTGGAGCTTCCTATACGAACCATACCTTTAATCCCGGTGCCGATGTTCTGCGCAGAACCCAAAATACGACTACCGTGCTGGATTCAACAATTGGTGGCGACAAAGTTTACGGTCAGGAAATGTTTTTATACGTAGAGGATGATTTTGCCATTAGTCAAAGCCTCAAGGTTAATTTGGGAGTACACACCTCAATATATAACACCGAGGATAAAACCTATCATTCAGTGCAACCCAGAGTGTCGGCACGATTATTACTGCACCCTAAATTTGCTATTAAAGCGGCCTTTTCAAAAATGACACAATATATGCATTTGCTAGGTTCCTCATCCGTTTCGTTACCCACCGATCTTTGGATTCCGGTAACCAGCAATATTGCGCCGCAACATGCCAATCAGTTGGCGCTCGGATTTAAATGGCAATGGCGGCAAGGGTTCCACTTAACGGTTGAAGGGTATTCGAAAGATTATAAAAATCTATTGATTTCAGTGTATAACAGGTCCGTTATAAATGATAATCCAGACGCATTAGATGATTTAACATATGGAAGTGGGTATTCCGAAGGTATAGAGCTTCTGGTGCACAAAAAAACCGGTGATCTGACCGGGTGGATAGGTTATTCGCTCTCTAAATCCAGACAAAGGTATAGTCTGATAAATAATGGGAAAGATTTTCCTTCGGCCAATGACAGGGGTAATAGTGTGGGTTTATTCAGCAACTATAAATTTAACAACAAAGTTGACCTGGCCTTAACATGGTCCTTTGGAACAGGAAACGCAGTTACATTGCCATCGCAAAAATTTTATACGCCAGTGCTTCCAACACAAGGAACGCAGAGCGAATCTAACACCTCCTATTCAGAATACATTGGAAACATAAATAACTACAGGATGCCTAAATTTCACAGGTTAGATGTAGGCGTTAATTTTAAAAAGAAAAACAAGCTAGGCCAAAGAACATGGAGTTTTGGGTTATATAATGCATATGGTCAGCAAAATGCCTTTTCAATATATTTTTCAACCGATATAGATGAGAATACAGGTGAAGTAACCCGACATCTTAAGCAGTTGAGCATATTCCCGGTACCCCTTCCTTATATTCGTTATACTTTAAAATTTTAATCCTGGCAGGATGAAACCATATTATAACATATCAATTTCATTGACAGTACTTTTTTGTTTGCTTCTGTTGGTGGCTTGCGAAAAAAAATTGGATTATCAATTGACCAATCAAGAATCTCAGGTCGTAATGTATGCTTTCCCCATGCCCGACAGCACATTGAAACTGCATGCCAGCTATTCCACAAATGTTCTGACAACCAGTGACTACAAAGGAATTCAAGGACTAAAGTATAAAATTGCCGTAAATGGAACAGAGGTAGCTTCTGGAGAATATCCTTTCGGAGAAAAATGGTTAAACCTGCCGGAAATCACCTCTAATACCCATGAAAACTACATCATCAGCTACCTACTCAACGATGGCACCAGCATTATTGGAAGTACCACAATCCCGCAACAAGTTCCAATTGAAAGCCTGGATACGGTGAGCACTTCATATGCCAACAAGGAGGGCGATGATGAAGAAATGTTAAGGTGTACTTTAAAACTGAATGATCCGGTTTCTGACGAAAACTATTACCAGGTAAGAGTTGATTATATACAAGATGTTGTTTCCTCACCTCAATCAAGCACAATAGAAACGATAGACTTTATAAAAGAAGACAAGGTATTTTTAATTAGAGACGATGAATCGGTTCTTTTAACGGATGTAGATTTTCAAGGAACTTTTACCGACCATTTATTTAACGGACAAAGTTATGAAGTTAGCTTTTTGATACCCGAAGAATATTTAAATACTAATTCTGAACTCATCCCCTCTCGTTTAGTCATTCATTTATATACACTAACTCCCGAATATTACCAATTCCTTCGGTCAACTATTGAAGAAGAAGCGTTCAGGGATTACCCAATATTTGAACCGGTAAACGTGTTTACCAATATAAATAATGGGATTGGCGTAGTTGCAGGATTGGCAGTTGATACGTACACCATCTTTTTGAAATAATTCTTACGCATGTATTTTTGTCAGTGTTTTTGGTGACAAATTTTAATTTATTTGCTTTATTCCAAAAAGGCATTAATTTTGAAATGCAGAAATGTAAATATATAAATGAATAAAAATAAAATATAGATAGAATTATGGCAATGTTTGAAAAAATGGATTTAGGATCAGATAAAAACGCTTCGGAAGAAGTAACAGCAACTGAAAAAGTGAAGGTGTTAATCATCGGTTCAGGACCTGCCGGATATACAGCCGCTATTTATGCTTCCAGAGCTAACCTAAGCCCTGTTTTATATGAAGGAATGCAGCCTGGAGGTCAGTTAACAACAACTACCGAAGTTGAAAATTACCCCGGTTATCCTGAGGGTACTTCGGGTCCGGTAATGATGGAAGACCTGAAAAAACAAGCTGAGCGTTTTGGTGCTGATGTTCGTTTCGGATATGCCTCAGCGGCCGACCTATCGGAACGTCCATTTAAAATAACAGTGGACGGAAACAAAGTGATTGAAGCTGAAACGGTAATTATTGCCACCGGCGCTACAGCCAAATATTTAGGTATTGAAGATGAACAAAAATATGCCGGCTCGGGTGTTTCCGCTTGTGCCACATGTGATGGTTTCTTTTACAGAGGAAAAAAAGTTGCCGTAGTAGGCGGTGGCGATACTGCATGCGAGGAGGCATTGTACCTTGCTGGTTTAGCTGAAAAGGTTTATATGATTGTGCGCAGGGATGAGCTTAGAGCTTCAAAAGTCATGCAACAAAGAGTATTTGACAACGATAAAATAGAGGTTTTATGGAAACATCAAACCAAAGGGTTGACAGGAGATGGCGTAGTTGAGGGCGTTGACTTATATATTAATAAAGGAGAGCCAAACCAGGAAGAAGTACATGTTGCTATTGATGGGTTTTTTCTGGCTATTGGACACACCCCTAATTCCGAAATTTTCAAAGATTATTTAGAAACGGACGAAGTGGGTTATATTCAAACCATTGCTAACACAGCAAAAACTAATGTTGCCGGAGTGTTTGCTTGCGGCGACGTTATGGATAACCAATATCGTCAAGCCGTAACAGCTGCCGGTTCAGGATGTAAGGCTGCCATGGATGCGGAAAGGTTCTTGGGTGAAAACTAATACAGTTTATACAATTTAATATGCAAGGCTTTCCTTTGGGTTAGCCTTTTTTTGCTTTCCGGTTTATTATATGCTCGATTCGTTGATGAAATCTGCGGGTTTGTTGAATGCTTTTGGGTAATATTAATACTTAAATTACTTTTGATATAGGCATTAAAAATCCACCATATAATCATACCCCATGAAAATAAGAAGTAACATATCCATTAGCGAATCCGGCTTCGTGTTTGATGCAAAGACAGGGGAATCATTTTCGCTGAATCCTACCGGAAGAGAGATACTCCAATTAATTAATTTGGGCAAGAACGATCCTGAAATTAAGGAGTATATGATGACCAAATATGAAGTATCCGAAAATATTCTGGATCGACATCTAGACGATTTTGTACAGATGCTTCGATTGTTTAACCTTGCCGAAATCGAATAGCCATGAGCGATAAACTAAAGATTACGATAGCGGTTACCGGTTTGAACAATACGGACAACCCGGGACCCGGGATTCCGGTTATCAGGGGGATCAGGGATTCGGAATTGATCGAAGCCCGTATCATCGGATTATCCTACGAAAATTTGGAGCCCGGCATTTACATGAGGAATATGGTTGATAAAACATATATGATACCCTACCCTTCAATTGGTGTAGAGACATATATGGATCGGATCATTCAAATTCATGAACAAGACCCTATTGACCTAATTATACCAAACCTGGACGCAGAACTGCACACTTTTATCAAGGCCGAGAAACTTTTAAAGGAACACCATATAACAACCTATTTGCCTTCGTTCAAACAACTTGAAGAAAGAAATAAAGGTAATTTGGTTTCATATGGTGAAAAATATAGCATTCAAGTTCCCAAAAGCATTTCCGTCACTTCGTTCAACGATGTTGACCATATTGAAGATGAATTCTCCTATCCTGTTTTGGTAAAAGGAAAATTTTACGATGCCTATGTCGCCCAAAATTCGGAGCAGGTGATGACAGCATTTAATAAGATTAGCGCCAAATGGGGACTGCCCATCATTATACAACAGTTTGTTAAGGGAACCGAAGTTAACGTAGTAGCATTGGGTGATGGTGAAGGCAATACCGTTGCCGCTGTACCCATGCGCAAACAGTATATCACCGATAAAGGAAAGGCATGGAGCGGCGTGACCCTCGACGATCCCGATTTAATGGAAATAACCAGGCGTTTGATTAAAGAGAGCAAATGGAAAGGCGGTATGGAACTGGAAATGATACGAACGGAAAACAACGAATATTTCCTGATCGAAATTAATCCCAGAATGCCGGCCTGGGTATATCTGTCGGTGGGTGCCGGACAAAATATACCAGAAGCGTTGACCTTATTGGCTATGGGAAAAGATGTTAAACCAATGACAACATATGATGTGGGAAAAATGTTTATCCGATATTCATATGATTTAATTGGTAATTTGGCCGACTTCGAAAAAATATCAATGCAGGGGAATCTTTGATCAGTCATCTGTTGGAGCGAAGCGACATCCCGTATCCTTAAGTTATTTAATTTTGCGGGGCATCAGTTGGCAGTCTTGCTAACGATTATTCAAACAAGTAAAATCCCGTATCCTTTACCATTAATTTCTGCGGGACCGAATACCGATTGTTAAATTAAAAATCATGGAAAAATTAGCGTACGAAAAACCGATCATCAATAAAATAAGTGCAGGTGTACCGGATAAGTTTGGACTGGGTTCAAACATTCAACCCGTATCCACCATCAATGGAATTCCTGTAAAAGAATTGGTTGAACAATATGGTTCTCCTCTTTTTGTGCTTTCGGAAAAAACGATTCGGGAGACCTATCAGAAAGCGGTCAATGCTTTTAAAATCAGGTATCCAAAGGTACAGTTTGCCTGGTCGTATAAAACCAACTATGTAAACGCCGTTTGTAATATCTACCATCAGGAAGGCTCCTGGGGAGAGGTTGTCAGCGGGTTTGAATACCAAAAGGCAATTGCCAACGGCGTACCTGGGAACAAAATTATTTTTAATGGACCGGACAAAAGCAGGGAAGATTTAACTATTGCTATCAATAACGAGTCCCTGATTCACCTCGACCATCAGGATGAGTTTTACGATATTCAGTCCATCACGAAAGAAACAGGAAAAAAAGCCAAGGTGGCAATTCGTGTAAATATGGATACGGGAATACACCCTAAATGGGTGCGTTTTGGATTTAACCTGGAAAATGGGGAAGCTTGGGCCATTTTAAACAAAATAATGGTGGATGATGGATTTGAACTTATGGGCCTTCATACGCACATAGGAACATACATTATGGATACCAATGCTTATGCCATAGCTACAACCAAGCTTGCACAACTGGCCGTCCGTATCCATCACAAATACCATCATCATATCAAATATATCGATTTAGGAGGTGGTTTCGCTTCCAAAAACACATTGAAAGGAGCCTACCTGCCAGGCAGCGATACTTGTCCCACCTTTGACGAATATGCCGAGGCCATTACAAATGCTCTGCAACATTCCGATATTCAGTACAATCATATGCCTATGCTGATACTGGAAACGGGTCGCGCGCTCATCGACGATGCCGGATTTTTGATTGGTACTGCCCTGGCTAACAAAAGGCTACCTGATGGACGACGTTCTTTGATCATTGACATAGGTGTTAACTTGTTGTTTACCTCCTTCTGGTACGAACATCAGATAGCACCTGCGCAGTTAACAACCCCAAATACCGAGGATACCATTATTTACGGCCCATTATGTATGAATATCGATGTGATTAGGGAAGCCATTAAGTTTCCGGTGGTGGAAAAAGGAGACCAAGTGGTTATCAGTAGAATTGGCGCTTATAATATGACCCAATGGATGCAGTTTATTACCTATCGACCCAAGATTATAATGATTGATACCAATGGTAAAACCCATGTGGTACGCGAAAATGAGAATCATGATACCATGAACGCCTTGGACCATATCCCAGAACATTTGAAAGATATAAACTTATAAGTTGAACTAAAGACGCTCACTTCACTTGTTGTAAGGTACTTCCTCCTTACTGAGTGTAAATGACGATTGCCTTTGGGCCCAGCAGAAACTTATTTAAACGATGTACAAAAATATCCATACATTATTAAAGTCCGATAACGCCAGTTTATTTGCGGATAGTCTGCTAAACAGCTATTCTCAAATATTCTTTTCTACCTACAAGCCCTTTGCCGTGTTGATTATGCTGGTTACGTTTATCGATTTTTATACCGGATTAACCGGATTATTGGCCGTCATGGTTACTTCTGTTGGCGGATTTTTGTTGAATCTGGATAAAAACAACATTGCCAAAGGGTTATACGGTTTTAATGGATTGCTGGTGGGCCTTGGGCTAGGTATTTATTATAGCTTTAGCTGGTATTTAATATTTATAGTGGTAATGGCCGCAATTCTAACTTTATTTATTTCGGTAAGTATGCAGGGCATTATCGGTAAATATAATATTCCGTACTTAAGTATACCTTTTTTGTTGGGCATTTGGATTTTTACCATTGCCACCAAACATTTTGATGCCTTAGGCATAAGCGAAAGGGGCATCTATACCATGAACGAGCTGTATGTAATTGGAGGACATTCGCTGGTTAAAGTTTACGAGTATTTTAACGCCGCGGAAATCCCGCCCTTTTTAAAGGTCTATTTTATTTCGTTGAGTGCCATATTGTTTCAATACAATGTTTTGGCTGGTTTAATTTTATCCATCGGCCTGTTATTGTTTAGTCGTATCGCATTTTCGTTGTCGTTAATTGGATTTTTTATCGCTTACACATTTTATCGGAGCATAAATGCCGATATCACTCTCATCGAATACAGCTATATCGGTTTTAATTATATTTTAACGGCCATTGCCATCGGAGGTTTTTTTCTGATACCTTCTCCGCGTTCTTATGTGAGCGTTGGTATTCTGGTACCTTTGGTAGCTATTCTTTCCATCAGCCTAAGTTCTGTACTCCTGGTTTTTAACCTGCCCATTTATTCGTTACCCTTTAACGTTATGGTGTTGATGTTTTTATATGTACTTAAGTACAGGATGAGCTACTCTTCAAAGCTGGCCGAGGTGTATTATCAGTATAATTCGCCGGAAGCAAACCTCTACACCTACGTCAACAATCAACAACGTTATCAATTTTTAAACTATACTCCTGTAAAATTACCATTTATGGGCACATGGAAAGTGTCTCAAGGGCATGATGGAGAATACACACACCAAAAAAAGTACAGGCATGCCTGGGATTTTGTGATTACGGATAATGAAGATAAACAGTTTAAAAATGAAGGTAATTTTTTAGAGGATTACTATTGCTATAATAAGCCTGTAATAGCATGCGACAAAGGTGTGGTAGAGGAAGTGGTGGATTATATAGATGACAATGTGGTTGGTGAAGTTAACCTGGAACACAATTGGGGAAACACCGTTGTTATTAAACACAACGATTCCGTTTACTCCAAGGTAAGCCACCTGAAAAAAGATAGTATTACCGTAAAAAAGGGAGATTCTGTGGGTTTTGGTCAGGTAGTTGGCAAATGTGGTAACTCAGGCCGTTCGCCATACCCTCATATTCATTTTCAGCTTCAACCGTTTCCTTATATTGGTTCAGAAACACTCGATCATCCTATCAGCAATTTCTTAATTTATAATAATGGCTCCATCTCATTCAACAATTACACGGTGCCCAAACAAGGAGAACTAATCTCCAACATAGAAACCAACGAGTTAATAAAGCAGGCTTTTCATTTCGTGCCCGGACAACAGATAAAGTTCAACGTTGAAGGAAACAAGGTTTTAGAGCTGGTTTGGAACGTAAAGTTAACACCTGCAAATGAGACTTACCTGGAATGTACGTTAAGCAAATCAAAAGCTTATTTTGTATCTACCGACAACCTGTTCTACTTTACCCATTTCGACGGGAAAAAAGAATCGCTGTTGCATCATTTTTATTTGGGTGCATTTAAAATACAAAAGAGTTTCTATACCCATCATCAGGTAAATGATGATATTCCTTTACATCAATATTTTCCTAAAAAATATCTGTGGTTCCTCGATTTTATCAGTCCATTTATACGTCTGGCCAAATCCAGGTTCAGCCTGAATTATATAAGTGTGGACGATGTTTTTTCACCTTCCAGAATTGAGTTACAGTCGACAACCATGAATACTTTTATCGGTAAAAAAATAAATGATAACCAGTATATTATACAAATAAACCAACATGGATTAGAAAGTTTTAATATTAAAAAAACAAACAAACATATCTCACTTAAAAGAATCTTGAATAACGAAGTCAGCTTGGCCGCTTATCCGTGACTGACAGAACCGCTTGCCGGCGGGCAGGCAGGGGGCAGATAATTTGATGATAACCCCACCCGTAACGTTACGGTATTGAATATTGTATTCATTATCAAGGTTCTGCTTATTTTTTATACTATGAAATCAAATAAACTACAGAAATACCTTTTATGTAAACAGATAATTACTCTGACTTTTGTTTTATGGATGTCGTCCGCACAAAGCATCGCACAAACCAAAACTTATGCACAAGTGGACAGCACCACCTATGCGCTTTATTTGAACGGAAATTGGCATAATTTAATTCAAGAAGGCCAACAAGCTATTGATTCAGATATCGATTACTTCTATCTGAGAATGCGCATGGCCTATGCCTACTTTAAAGTGGGTAAATATAGAAATGCCATTCCCCACTATCAGAAGGCTTTGGGTTTTAACAGTAGAGATGCTAATGCACAATATTTCCTTATGCTTTGCTACGAATATTCGGGAAGAAAGAACGATGCCTTAAAGTTTTCGGCCCACATAGATGAGAAATTGCTACCGGATATGGCTAAAAGATACAATAATGCCATTTATGCGGCCGGAATAGTTTACTCGTACAGCTCAACCAACGAAAGTTCTATAGAGGATGAAATAGTAAGCGATAACAACCTGGACAATGATGGGGTTCAAATTGCCACCAACTATTTTCATGATATAAATACTTTTGTTTCGCACAGATTGGGTAAAAGTATAATCGTACACCATGGATTGGAATACTTGTACAAAAGCGATTTTAGATATTTAATTTGGGAAGGTGAGGAAGAAACAAATACCGACAGGTTAGTAAAACAATGGAACTATGGAATCAAATTACAGGTAACACCCTGGGATGGGGGTTCCTTTACTCCCGGCATAAACTTTGTTAATGTAAAGTTACCGAATTTGGAAACCGATGATAATAGCCTCGAATCAACCTTATACAGCTTTAGGTTTGACCAGGATTTATCAAAGTTTAAACTAGGCACATCACTGTTTAGTGCTGAACTTAATTCCATTAAAACCACTCAGATTGGAGGTCATTTAACGTGGTTCCCTCAATCAAACTTAAACTTATATTATTCGTTGGATGCGTACTGGCACCAACAAAAGTATGGTAGCATTCACGAAATTTCCTTTAACCATAAGCACATTTTAGGCTTTAAAATAACAAAAAACTGGTGGGCGGAAGCATCGGCTTTATTTCCTGAAGTCATTAATTTTTACGACTTTAGTATAGGCGCATTACACAATAGCCTGGAAGGAACAAAAAACACCTTTGGCCTAACCCATATATTCTTGCTTAATAACTCAAATCTATCGTTTATTGCCGGAGCGAATGTAAATACCGGGGTTTCAAAATTTGTACCGAGTGATTTACCTTTAACAAAGTCCGGTTCCGTCAATTATAACAGAATAACTTTTTCAGGAGGATTAATATGGAAACTCTAAAAAAACTAGCATTAAGCGTGTTATTCGCTTTTACATTAAGTGTAAGCTATGGTCAGAATGGCAACTACGAAACAATGCGTCAGGCATTTAAAACCAGTTACGAAAAAGAGGCTTTTGAGAAATGGCAGGATGCCATAGATGCCCTTGAAGCTGTTTATGTTTCAGATTCGTACGAATGTAACTTGCGTTTAGGGTGGTTATATTACAATGCTGGTAACCAAAATGAATCGAAGACCCATTATCAAAAAGCGGTAGAGTTAAAGCCTTTTGCTATTGAAGCCAAATTCGGCCTTATTTACCCCATTTACGCCATGGGCAACCTGCAAGAGGTCATCAGGCTGTACGATGAAATCATTACCATAGCACCCAATAATACACAAGCCCTTTACCAGCTGGGGTCGGTTTATTTCTATCAAAAGCAGTACGAAAAAGCCAGCAATTATTTTTCAAAAGTGGTGGATTTGTTTCCGTTTAGCTACGATGCACTAATTATGCTGGCCCATACCAATTTCCATTTGAAGAAATTCAGAGAAGCTCGGGTCCTTTACAACAAAGTTTTGTTATATAACCCTGATGACGAGGTAGCCTTGGAGAGTTTAGCGTTGTTGGATTAACTTGTTGAAGAACTGAGGAACGAGGGGACTATTTTGCTTGGTTTTCAGTCCCCGATAGATCGAGATATTTTATTTTATTATAATTTAGAGTTTTCTCGAAAAACTACCCCAATTAAAAATTGTTGTTTTTCGGGATAATCGGCGATGGATATTCAGTATTGTGCTATATTTCCTACGTTACAATCTCAGTAATACCCATTTTTTTGAATCTATTCTAAACTTTCTTACTAAGAACTAAAGTTCTTTCAACAACCATGCGAATACAGGAGGTAATTTCAAAAAATAAGGCCATCAGGACAATATTTCCATACAAAATTTCTTGTAACTGTTGATTGCTTTCTCATTCTTGCCAGAAACAGTGAAATTTGTACGATCTTTTATACTAAATATTTTATTCTTTTTTATTTCCAGTATAACCCAAAAACAATTACCTACTTCTTCTATTTATCTGATTAATTCTTCAGTTTATGATAATTGCGTATCCCTTATCCTATAACGATAAGTTTAATACACTCTACAACGAACTCATTGCCCCAAATGATGCAAAGAACCGAACAGTACAAGACCTTAAAGTTGGTTGGCCTCGAGCAAAGCATCATGATAAATAGTGAGCGGTGCACCAGTGGGCTATCAGCTTATCGGCCAACTACGATTAGAACTTGTATTTTCCTAATTACGGTTATCTTTTATATATTTGGCATAATGTCTATCCTCCTTTAATGTATGATTCACAATCCAATCAATAAGTAATGTTTGTATTCTAAACATGATGAAAGTTTTACTTTTAATATTTGATTTGATTTCTGACTTTAATAATTCAAAGGACTTGATAAAATTTAAATGTTGGCTCTTCTGATGATCAATGAATGGGTAATTGTTATCCAATAGATATTTTTCTTCAGTCTCAAAATGATGTACTACATAATTATCTAAAAATGCTATTAAATTATCAATTTCTGAACTACCAACGCCTGATTTGATTGCATTTAAAAGTTTTACGGAGTTATTAAAAAGCGCCAAATGCTGTGAGTCAATCTTGTTATCTCCTACATCAAACTCATAGTTCCATTCAATTTGTTGACTTAACTCCTTTGCTCCGTCGTGAAATCCTTCTTTGGAAAACAAAAGGCATCTTTCTAAATATAGCTTAGCAGGATTATCATTGGGATTTAGTGCAAGACATTTTTCTAATAATTCAGTTGCTTTATTAATTTTTTTGTAATGATAATATGCCAAAGCTTCTTCAAATAATGGTTTTGTTTGATCTTTCAATTTTTTAATTTCTTCCCCTTCATTATCATAAATTTCATAGATAGATTGAGGTTTGGTCTTTCCTTTTACAACAACCCTATCAATAAACCGAATCGAATACTTTGAAACATCTTTTAGGTTGAAATATGTATTTTCGCTTATAAGAAGCTGTACCCCGTATTTCTTAGTAAGAGACTCCAGTCGAGCCGTTAGGTTAACTGCATCACTTATTACTGTAGTTTCTAACTTGTTGATTCCGCCAATAATCCCCAGCATGCATAAACCCGTATTTAATCCGATGCCAATTTTTATAGGTAATTGATTTTCAATCTTACGTATTGCATTGATTTGATCTAGTTTATTAAGCATCAGTAAGGAACAAATCACTGCGTCATCAGCATTTGTTGGAAATAAAGCCATTATGCTATCTCCAATAAACTTATCAATTACTCCCTTATGATGGCTAATAACGTGATCCATTTGTTCTAAATAGGAATTAATAAAATCAAAACTTTCTTTTGGTTTTAATGATTCCGAGATCTTTGTAAAATCCCTAATATCAGAAAATAGAATAGTTAGTTTAATTTCAGTCTGGTCTCCAAGTTTCAATTCAGAAATGCTGTTTTTACCAAGCAAACTATACATTTTATAAGGAACAAATCTTTCATAGGCTTTTCTGAGACTTTCTATATTTACTTTTTTATCCTGATTGTTCATTTTATTTATAAAATTTATACTACTTATTTTGAAGCTTACATTAGTATTAGTTCTTCTTTTGATGTATTCTGATAGTCCATGGGATTGTATTTTAGCATGGTCCTGGTTCGGAGAAGCAACCGCGGTTCGTTCAAGACAGGCTAAGGTGGCACCCGCAGCCTTACACAGAATCGCACATGCCGGTGTCCCCTCATACGGCTCTTTTGAATAAACAAGTACCAATTAACCAAATTCATTCTAATTTTCCAAAACAGAACAAACAAAGATGCTGATTCCTTGCCCTTTTTAGGCTCCTATAGGCTATGTTCTTAACATATTGTATCTATTCCCTTATAATTATTTGTGTATTATTCCATTATTGAATTTAATTAACTGGTTTATAGGTAAAAACAAACATGGCACACTGCATTCCCGAGACATAAAAAACGCCAAAAACCCGATTAAAATTCCTGGCAGGTATCTAAACCGGGTTGTAGTTCAACCTGAAATAATCGCTGGGTCTTGCAGACCGCTCATATACTCTATTTATTGTGCAAAGTTGTTTTACTGAGCCTCAATCATATTCTTTCTTGTATTCATTAAACTTGCATTCCTGAAGTGTCGGTTTACTTCATTAATCAGTTTGTAAGGGCGATTAAACGTCTCTTGCGAGAGTTTAAAATAATCAGAAAGTTTACGAATCGTATCTTTGGAAAGTCCTTTGTGATAATTTAAGATCTTTGAGATTGTCCCTTTGGACAAACCCAAAATATCAACTAAATCTTTAGCCTTTAGATTATGTTCATCCATCAAACCTTTCAAAATCGCGATGGGATCGGAATCTTTGAATGTATTATGCTCATTATCCCATTTCTCAATCAGAAGTGCAAGAAGATCTATTTCATCTATTACTTCCATATCATCCTGAGCAATCAATTCTTCTAGAACGTCACAATACTTATCGTATTGATCCTTGTTTTTTATTACCGTATATTTTAAAGTCTCCATTTTGGTCATTTTTAATACAATCAATAAGCATTAATATCATACTGTCGCCCTTCTTTGCAGAGCTTATCATACTCAGCGTGTGTTCCAATCCATTTTACGAACAAATGAACTTTTATATTTCCAAAGTGGTATTTGCAAATTATCCTGTAATTATTACCTCCGATATTAAATACTACTCTGTCTGAACCTTTACCCAAAATATCACAACTGTTAAAAGTCGATACAATTTCGTTTGGTTCGTTCCAATCAACTCGTTTTAAAAGCGACAACCATATCTCAAAAGACGGCCTACTTCTCGCATTCTTTTGGACATAATCCTCAATCGATTGTTTTTTTATTAGATGGACTCTCATTATCTTGATTACAAAGATACAAGAATAGTTTCACTAAAGGAAACTTTATTGTCAGATTATTTCGCGATCAAGTTAGAATTCGCGTCTTTACTAATTTTGCAGTAGAGTAGAGCCTGATAGCTTACTCCAATTAATACCCCTAAAAGTAATAATTATATGTAAACTATCAGCGCCCCCTGCATCAAACCGTATCCCGATGTTCGGGACAAGTTATGCCTCGTTTCAGTAATGCCTTGTTTTATTGTACTTGCAATGCTCTTGACGAACCTCCAATACATAATCCGGGTTTAAGATGGCCAACCTTTAAAGCAAGAGACCTCCCACAGCCCCGTGCCGTTTTAGTTTATTACGGTATTCCGTAATAATCCATCTATGACCATGCCATCCCTATGACTCCGGTAGACCGTTGTATTTCATTTTGATAAAAATCAAACGTCGAAGAAATTCATTTATATTTCTAAATTTCAACCTCATTAGTCTAATAAAATTGTAATACAGTTGTAGCTGCTTTTAATTTGCAATATTAATTAAAATTGAAAGAAATGAAGTTTCCTAAAAGTATTCTATTCGTGTTTTTTGTCGTTATAAGTCTCCAAATAACGGCACAGCAAAAGAGTAAATTTACAATCAGCAGTTCAGGTGTTAAGCCCGATGGTTCATTATCCATTGAATTTACAGGTGAGGGAGAAGGCGTGTCTATGCCTTTGGAATGGTCTAACGTACCAAAAGGTACAAAGTGTTTTGCAATAAACCTGTGGCATCATCCACACCCAACTGATTCAACCGAAGTAAAATCGTATTGGGTGGTTTACAATATCCCTGCTAACATTAAAAGAATTCCAAAAAATGCGAAAGGGTTTGGAATCGTTGGATATAACGATAAAGATCAAACGAAATATGACCCTATGAAGTCAAAAGGTCCTGGAGTAAAGGAATATAAGCTAACTATTTATGCCCTTGCAGAAATGCTGGAATTCAACAACGATAAAGTTTATCGTGCCGATTTACTGAAAGCTATAGAAGGAAAAGTACTTGGTAAAAGCACGCTAAAATATACTTATGAAACAGGCAAAACGGGGGAGGCAACTCAAGCTTTAAAGGGTTCTGAAGAAAGTAGAGAAGAAAAGACAGAGGTAATTACAGAAGCACAAAAGGAGAAGGTCAAAGCCATTCTTTCACATTATAATGCCGCCACATTAATGGCCAATGATGCCAAGGCAATACAGGAGGCATTCCGTGAAGCAGGTTTGCGAGGCGGACCAGCTGCGGAAGGAACCATACGCGAGGCAGGATTCAATCCTGATAAACTACGAGATTTAGCTCCACCGCCAGATATGGGAAAAAACAATCAGGAAGATAAGCTTCAAGAACCCGATCAGAAGAAATATTCCATTGAACAATCTATTTCCGACAGGGCACAACTAACAACTATTGGATTTTCAGGTTTAGCTTTTATAACCGGAGATTTCGGAGCATCAACATTTCTCCCTCCCGGTAAAGCGTGCGACTATTTTGGGTTTCAGTATATGCGTGATATTGATGCAGCAGAAAAAGGGCACAATCCAATGTTTGTTGACAGGGTTGTTGGTAATGTATTATTTATTCTTAACGACAAACAAAAACAACTGTTCCGTGACCTTGCAGAAGAACAAGTTTCTCAACTAGAAGCACTAGCCGAAATGCGCCTACCATTAATAAAAAGTTTTCACATGGAATTGGATGGAAATATTCCGAAAGGTAGTGATGGACTGCACAAGCAAACGGTAATGCATTATGTGGGTGATATTTTTGAACTGGATGCAAAACTTAGTATGCGCCGTGCAGAGGTTTTAGCTGAAGTGGCTAATTCACTTACAAAAGAGCAAAAAGAATATTTGGGTAAAATGAAGTTTGGCGATTTCAACACCTGGCCCGACAAAACAGAGCTGGCTCATCTTGACATGAAAAAATCGAAACTGTACAATGTGGCTTATATGACCTATGCCAGTGAGTTTTTCAGTTGGTATGCCGGTTCAGTGGAAGCTGATACTTACATCTGCCCCGAGAGACAAGGGACTTATTTTGGAGGTTTTTACATGAAGGATATTGCGGCTATGAACCATCGCGATTATGACATAAGCACTTCAATTACCGGTGATAGTGGTGAAGAATTCTTAAATAATGTACTAAATGAAACACAGAGAGGATATATTACTCAAATCCTGAATGATCAACGAAAAATACTAAAAGAGGTGGTTGATGTGCGGAGGGAATTCAGTACAGAGCTTCGTAAACTACTTAATGGTCAACAACCTGATAAAAATAAGCTATTGGCACTTGGGCAACATTATGGAGAACTTGATGGAGAACTATCATGGAATTACACAATCGCATTTGCTAAAGTAAATAAGTCTCTTACGAGTGAACAAAAATCGGAATTAATGGAACTCCGCAATTTGGATGGATTTGAGAGTGCCCCTTATTACATCTATTCAAGTCCTGTAAACAAGCAACCGGTCATTAAAAATGTCAAGCTGTTTTTTAAAGCTCCGAAATAAGGAATACATCGCTGAATTTATCTAAAAATAAGATCCAAATGAAAAAAAAGGATATTATATTAATAAACTGCATAAAAATTGGGGATTAAACGATAAGCTTTAAATCCTATTAATACATGAACAATTTTTATTATTAATATTAAATTTTTACAAACATGAAAAAACAAATTATAATTATTGCATTAATTGGTTTTATATCAATGAGTTTTATCTCATTAATGGCTCAGGAGCAACCTGATAAAAAACCAACACAAGAACAAGTAGACACGCTTACAGTCAAGCAAATAAAAACGGTTAACAAAATTTTATCTGCTTATAATAGTGAATTACTGTCAGCAGACGATGCCAAAGCTATTATGGATGCAATCAGAGATGCAAAAATCCTTGGAGGGAAAGGTGTTGAAGATGCTATTACTGGGGCAGGCTTTGATTACGAAAAAATAAAAAAACTTGCTCCGCCACCAGCCCGACCAGATGAAAAGCAAAAAAAATAATTAAGGCATATAAAATCCCCAACAAATAAGTCTTGTTGGGGATTTATTTCATAATAAGTTGCTTGTATCAGAGAATTGCGCATCAAGCACAGAATGTGATCTATAAAAACGATAAATTTGTTTATGCATTTATTAAAAAATAAAATAGAAAAATGGTCGCCGCATTTTATTGGCTTGCTTTTATTTCTAATTCTGCCAATTTTTGTTTTTGACAGGAATAATGATCGGGCTATCTATTGGATGTATAGCTATTATTATCAATTGGCATTTATGATTGTAGCTTTTTATGTAAATTATTTGATTATTGTTCCTCGCTTTTTTTTCTCAAAGAAGAAGTTTTGTTTCTTTGTTATCTTATTCTTGTTTATTGTTTTATTGCTTGCCTCTTCACAATACATTTATCATGCTTTTCAATTAGAAAACTTGCCTCCTGACAATAATATCCCCAGAGAAAGTATTCGACCAAGGAGTAGTAACAATTTTGGCCTAAACCCTAAACTTGTAGATAATTTCTTTTTGTTATTAATTGTTTTGGGTTTTAGTAGTGGGATGGCTATTATTCAACATCTCCGAAAAAACGAATCCAAACAAAAAGAAATTGAAAAAGCGCGTGTTGATTCAGAACTGGCATTCTTAAAGAATCAAATTAGTCCTCATTTCTTTTTTAATGCACTAAATAATATTTATGGGCTAATTGCTATTGACAGCGACAAAGCACAACAGGCGGTAGAAAAACTTTCAGGCTTGATGCGCTACCTGATTTACGATTCAAATATTGACACAATTGAATTGCATAAAGAATTCGATTTTACTTTGAAATATATTGAGCTGATGCAACAGCGTTTAAGCTCCAAGGTTAAACTCAATATAGACATATCGCCAAAAATTCCAGAAGGACAAATTCCTCCGTTATTGTTTATTCCATTTATTGAAAATGCATTTAAACATGGCATAAGTTATCGTGAAAACTCATTTATATCTATTCAGCTAAAAGCAGATAATAGCAAAATCGTTTTTGAATGTACGAATAGCATCCCTTCTAGCAATGAACAAAAAGGCAATAAAGGAGGTGTTGGCATTACCAATATACAAAAGCGATTAGACTTAATATATGGTACTACCTTTAATTTTGATATTCGTAAAACGGATAAAGAATATCATGTGCAATTAATCGTGCCCTTTAAACTTAAGTAAATGAATAAAATTACCTGCATAGCAATTGATGATGAACCGATCGCATTGGGAATAGTTGTTTCTCACATAAAGAAAATACATTATCTCGAATTGCTTGCAGAATTTGATAATCCCATTGATGCTTCAGAGTTTCTGCAAGAAAACCCAGTTCAGCTTATTTTCCTCGACATTAATATGCCCGACTTATCGGGCGTTGAGTTTGCCCGAACACTAGACAAAAACAGCAAGGTAATATTTACCACAGCTTACGACAAATATGCCGTGGAAGGCTTTCAGCTTCATGCACTCGATTATTTATTAAAACCCTTTAGTTACGCTGTATTCGCCATTTCGGTAAAACATGCTAAAGAGTATTTTGATTTAGTAGATTCAAAACAATCTGAAATACCAATAAATACAGGCGATGATTACTTGTTTGTAAAAGCCGAATATCAGATACATCGAATTGAATTTAGTGATATTTGGAAATAACGGTGATGTTGACCCCTCCAACGGTCATATTGACCCCTCTTGGATTTGGGTAACCGAAAATGGTT
>NZ_JBNGOS010000058.1:0-27603 GCF_050589685.1 Saccharicrinis sp. 156 | reverse complement strand
TCTTGCTAAATAAAATCGTTGAAAGTAATCGGGACAAGTTATGCCTCGTTTCAGTAAAGCCTTGTTTTATTGCACTTGCAGTGCTCATGACGAACCTCCAATACATAATCCGGGTTTAAACTTACTTGCCGCTTATTGTTTGCATTTTTTTCTTAAATCTATTCAGGGCTGATTCCAGATTCTCAATAATTTCACTTGCCAAAATATCTGGGTCTGGCAGATTATCCAAGTCGGTAAGACTTTTATCTTTTAGCCAGTAGATATCCAGGTTGGTTTTGTCTCTTGCCGGTATTTCTTTATAAGAGAATTTTCTCCAACGTCCATCCGGGGAGGCTGAGCCTGTTGAAGTCTCACTCCACGTTTCGGTGCGTTTATGTCTGTTACGGTGGAAGGTGTCGTTTCTCAGGAACTACTTTTCTTCAAGGTGAGTTGATTAGCGGCTAAAATCCAATCGCAAATTGGATATTCCGGGGTAAGTTGACCCCTTACATTTTAACTTGGGGAACCTTTTGGTTGTCGATTTGTGGGCATCTTGGTGCAGAACATGTCGCCAGGAAATACCACACCGGAAAGAGGTTTACGAGGAAAAACTCTATTTTAGCAGCAAATTATAGGTATATGTTACAAAATGTCCACAGAGGAAAACTTTAAAATAACGGATAGGGGATCTTATAAAAGGGTTTTCAATCTTTTTTATAAGGCATTGACATTGTTCGCCATTAAATATGTGAATGATAAAGATGACCGGGAAGATTTGGTGCAAGAAACCTTTGTAGCACTCTGGGAGAGCAGAAATCAATTAAGGTCGGAGTCTGCCATAAAATCGTATCTGTACACAACACTCAGAAACAAATGCCTGAATTACCTCCGTCATGCCGATACGGTGAACAAGTATGCCGAGAATTTTGAGCGGGATGAATATGATGCCGATTTTTCCAACGAAATCATTAAACAGGAATCCTTACGCCTTTTTTATCAAGCTATCGAACAACTTAACGACAATGCTAAAAAGGTTGTTTTAATGACCTTAGAAGGCTACAAGCGCGATGAAATTGCCGAGCAAATGGATTTGTCTATCGATACCATTAAGTACCACAAAAAAACTGCACTTCAGAAATTAAAAGAAATCCTGGGAGAGAATTTTTATTTGTTAATGTTGTTGAGTTAAAGGTTTAAAAAGAAACCCACATCATATTCAGGTAGCTAATAAGAATATTCCTTTTTTAAACCTTCGCTACTATTGAAGAATAAGCAATGACCACTGCCTGAAATTTTTTCTATAAATTTACTACCCTTTTTTTCACTCCATGTGTCTTAGTAATACTAAATGTTAAAGCATGGACCCATTTAATGACCATATCAAAATCGCAAAAACCATCAATAACCAGTTGTTGGGCACTATTTCGAACGAAGAGTTGGAATATTTGAACTCCTGGCGAAAGGTTGGTAAAAACGAAGCGCTTTACCAGGAAATAAAAGCTGGGATTCTTTCGGGAAGCTATAGGAATGAGTTAGAAAAGTTAGATAATGAAGTAGCCTGGAATCAAAACGAAAAACGTCTGGACAAGCAGTTCCGAAGGATTAGGATGTATAAAATTATGCGTATTGCAGCTGCTATTATTTTACTGTTAGCTGGAGCAACTACCTTATTTTATATTATTCAAACACCGGTAAATGAAAGTGCCGAAATTGCCCAGGCAATTACACCCGGAAAACCGCAGGCTGAATTGGTTTTGGCTGATGGTTCGGTAGTAGGACTATCTGATGGGGAAAAAGTAATCAACGAACACGGAGCCATTATCAAAACCAACAAAGGGGCTGTTGATTACCATTCGCAAAATGAACCTGTTGCATTGGCTGCCATGAATACCTTAAAAGTTCCGGTAGGTGGAGAATATAAGCTGACTTTGCCCGATGGAACGCAGGTATGGTTAAACTCTGTTTCGCAATTAAGTTACCCTGTTCAATTTTCGGGTAATCAAAGAAAAGTAATATTACAAGGTGAGGCTTATTTTCAGGTTGCTCATAATGCCAAAATGCCTTTTATAGTCGCCACCAATAAAGGGATGGAGGTAGAAGTGTTGGGGACCTCGTTTAATATGATGACTTATGATGACGAAGCCAATATGGAAACCACTTTGGTTGAAGGTTCGGTGCAGGTTAATTTAAGCAACAACAAATCGGTGCCTATCAAGCCTGGTCAGCAAGCCAGCTTTAACAAATCATCCATGGAGGTGGATGTAAAAGAAGTAGATACGCATTTGTATACCGCCTGGGTTGACGGACGTTTTATTTTCGAGAAGGAAGACCTGGAGAGTGTGCTGAGGAAATTAAGCCGTTGGTACGATGTTGATGTATTTTATCAGAACGTATCAGTTAAACACATACGTTTTTCTGCTGATGTTCGTCGATATGATGACGTCAACTCTTTACTCGATTTATTTGAGCAAGTATCATCAGTCGATTTCGAAATTAACGACAGAACCATTCTTGTAAAAGAGAAGAAGTAATAATCTATGGTTCTTCCCTTATCCTTAAGAATAGAGCCTGTCCCGCAGAATTTCCGAAGCAGTAATAAGCCGCAGGTATAGGGATGGGATTGTTCAAAACAAAATAAAACTCAGTGTCTTTGTGTCTCTGTGTTCATCAAAAACAAAATGGGGAATCGCCACAATTCCCCACTCAAATAAATACAGGTATCCGGCAAGATACCTAAGTCTAATTGATAATGTAAAATTATGAAAAAAACTTATTCTCTGAAATCTTATCTTGTAAGAGGTAAGACAAAAAAAACTTGGCTGATTATGAAAGCAATGTTCGTTTTTTTATTTGTTGCGATGATGCAGGTATCGGCAGGAGTCTATTCGCAGGAAACAAAATTCTCGATGAACCTGATGGATGTTAGCATTGATGAGGTTATCAAGGAAATTAAAAAAAGCAGCGAGTTCGACTTCGTGTTCGATTACGACCTGATCAGTAACCTGGACAAGGTGAGCGTGGAAATGGAAGGTGCTACAGTAAACGAAATATTAGATAACTGTCTGCAAGGCACCAATATTACCTATAAAATCCATGACCGTGTAATATTGCTTATGCCCGCAAAGCATAGACCTCAGCCGGTTGTTGAGCAGCAGGAGCCCGAAAAAATAACCATCAGCGGTAAAGTTACCGACGAAAAAGGGCAGCCGCTCCCTTTCGTAAATGTGTATATCAAAGGCGAAACGAAAGGAGTAATCACTGATAAAAATGGAGAGTACGCCATTGAAATAGAAGAAAAAGAAGGGATGATTTTGGTAGCATCGTTTATCGGGTTTGTAACCAAGGAGTTTGAAGTAGCGAGCCGTACCGAAATCAACATCATGTTAACAGGTGATATGACCGATTTAAGCGAGGTGGTGGTTACGGGTTATCAAATATTGTCGAAAGAGAGAGCAACGGGTTCGTTTTCGGTATTGAATAGCGATAATATTGCCAACAGTCCCAATGAAACAATCGGTGGCAACCTTGAGTCATTGGTGGCAGGTATTCAAACTACGATTGACGAAGATGGAAACACTAAATTTACCATTCGTGGCCAGACATCCCTTACTGGAGAATCAGATCCTCTGATTGTTGTGGATGGATATGCTATTGCTGAAGGGTTTGAGACGATTAACAGAAATGACATTGATCAAATTACTGTGCTAAAAGATGCAGCTGCAGCATCTATTTGGGGTGCTCGTGCTGCCAATGGAGTTATCGTGATTACAACAAAAAAAGGTAAGAAAGAAAAAGGCATACAAGTTAGCTTTGAGGCTTACACTAAAATTAGGGAAGACGTTGATTTGGATTACGCCAACCCTATTGCAGATTCAGAAACACAGCTGGAATACGAAATGTTGATGTGGCAGTTGGGTTACGCAACTCCTTCGTTCGATATTTCGAGTATCAATAACAGTATGACCAAAGGGAGTGGGTTGTTTCAACAACAGTTAAGAGAGTTTGTAGATAATGGTGGAAATATTGAAGATATTGTTTATAACATGAGCTCTCCTGAATTTCAAAAATTAAGAGGGCAATCTTATCAAGGTCAGGTTAAGGAACATATGCTTCGTAAACCAGTATCTCAAAATTACAACCTTACATTACGTGGCCAGGGAGAAAAGAACAGGTATTCTCTTTCGATGATGTACAACGATAATAAGCAGGTAATGAAAGAAGACAGGGACGATAACCTGTTAATAAATTTCCGTAATTCAATGGAATTAGCCGAATGGATAGATTTTGATTTCTCGGTAATGTCTCAATTAAAAAACACCTATAGTGGTGGGGTTGGTTTAACAGAAATTAAAAACTTATCTTCTTATGAATTGCTGTTAGATGAAAATGGGAACTACAACGATATCAACAGTAGTCTCAATAGTCCGTATAGTGTATTAAATAACGAGATCGTTGGGCAACTGCACGAAATTAGCGATGGTTGGGCTTATGACGATATGACCTATAATCCCTTGCAAAACATGCGTTCGCAAGATTTTAGAACCAAGGCTTTCAACACTCGGTTGAATGCAGGGTTAAATATTAAAATTGCTGACGGTATTAAGTATAGTGCAGGCATGCAATACGCTCATGGCGATATTGATGTTAAAAAGAGATATAAAGAAGACTCTTATTTTGTACGTAATAAAGTAAATAGTTATATGGTTACTGATTTTACCGCTTTTGAAGAAGGAACCCACCAAACTATTAGCGAATATCAAGTGCCCAAAGGAGAGATGGCATATATCGAGAATATCCAAACCAGAGCTTATTTAATCAGAAACCAGTTTTCGGTAAATAAAGATTTTGGTGATCATGGTATTAATTTTATTGCAGGTACCGAATTAAACTGGAACGAAGCAGAATCGAACAATGATTGGTTATACGGTTATAACCACGAAAAATATACAACGGATGTTCCTTCGGCTTATACAAATCTGGAAAGAGCATTTTATGCAAGTACAGGAAGTCTGGCAAGAGGAGGCACCCTGACCTATAACACTCAAAAGTTCTTTTCTTTATATTCAAACATGGCATATACCTATAAAGATAAGTATACGCTTAGTGGCAGTGTTCGCACCGATGCCTCCAATATTACGGTTAAAGACTCCAAGTACAGATATGCTCCATTTTGGTCTGTTGGTGGTAGCTGGCAAATAGGTAAAGAAGAGTTTGCCAAACAGTTTGGTTGGTTAAACAGGGCTATTTTGCGCACTACTTACGGAGTTAACGGTAACATTCCGTTAGGAACTGCCCAGGTTCCTTTAATCAGTTACTTAGATGGTTCTTACGGATTAGGCTCGCTTGGAGCAGGTGTTGATCATGCATCCATCAACGACCTTGGAAACCCTACTTTAGGTTGGGAGAAGGTTAAGCAATTAAATATTGCAATGGATTATGCCGTATTCGGGAATAAATTATTTGGGAGTATTGAGTATTATAATAAAAAGAGTGAGGACTTAGTTGCTCAGGTTTCTCTGCCTTCTATTGCCGGAACAAGTGCCCAGGCATTTAACGTCGCTGAAATGGAAAACAAGGGAATTGAGATAAACCTGAATGCAAAGGTTAATATTACCAAAGAATTAAAGTGGACACCGGTAGTAAACTTTGCTTATAACAAGAGTATGGTGAGTAAAGTTAATGTAGCCGATTTGCAGTTAAGTAATTTAAGGTATTCTACACCTTATGTTGAAGATTATGCATACCAACCTGTATGGTCGTATAAACTAACAGGAGATGTTAATGAGTTTGGCATTCCTCTAATCATGGGAAAAAATGATGTGGAATATCCCGCTAACGTTAATATTTCATCAACCGGGGTTTATGGTCCGGATGTAGTGTGGTACAGAGGAACAAAAATAGCCCCTTATGTAACATCACTTACCAACGAGTTTAAATTTAAAGGATTTAGTTTACTGGCTACTTTAACAGGTAAGTTTGGACATTACATGTACAACAACAGCTTTAATTACACGACCAGAACGGATGCCATGAACTTTCATGAAGATCTTGAATATTTAATGGATGGTCAGGCGGATGAAATTGGAATGTTCCCTGTTCCTACAGAAGCTATCTCTGGAATTAGCACCTATTATTCAACGTCACAATTATTAGAGTCTAGAGTTGAAAAGGCTGATTATATCCGCTTAAAAGAAGTAATGCTTTCTTATAACCTTCCTAATTCAATTATCTCCAAACTGGGCGTTTCAAACATTAGGTTATATACTCATGTAAGTAACGTTGGATTGTTATGGACTGCCAATGACTTGGATATTGATCCGGAATACCCTAAAGGGTTAAGCTTTTTTAAACCGGAAAGAACATACACATTTGGTGTAAATGTTAACTTTTAAAGACAATAAGAGATGAAGAATATATTAACCATATTATTAATATCAGTGGTCTTGTTTAGTTCGTGCGACGACTATTTGGATGTAAAACCTAGCAAGACCAATGAACAGGAAATTGAAACTACGCATGATATTAACCTGCTTTTAAATAATACGCTCGACCTTTTTAATAGTGGTCATGTAATTTCGGATGTGGACTTTACAAAAATTGGCGACGACATAAAGTTTTACGACAATGTATATTCAGTGTTTTCAACCTGGATTCCATACGAACAAGTTCAATCGTACACCTGGCAAAATGAAATCACAGCAGTTAGTGACGCATCCTGGACCAAATCGTATACACATATTTGGTTGGCAAACTATATAATTAATAATGTGGATAATTTAGAAGGAGACGAGGATGAAAAAGCCAACCTGAAAGCAGAGGCTCATTTAATAAGAGCCTATAAGTTTTTGAGCCTTGCGATGAAGCACTGCTTATACCCTTCAAGTGCAAATTCGGCAGAATTGGGGCTTCCTTTAAAAGCAACAACAGAGTTTGAGGAATTGCCAGCCCGTTCAACTTTGCAGGAAACGATAGATAATATTGAAACCAGTATTATTGAAGGTTTAAAAATTGAAAAAGACAGAACAGATAGTTGGAGAGAGAGCAAAGGTTCTGCTGCTGCTTTGGCTGCACGCTTTTATCTATACGTTCACGATTTTACCAATGCAAAAAAGTATGCCGAGATGGCTCTCAGCGAATGGAACCGTATGATTGATATGGAAACAGAAGTACCTATCTCAAAAAAGTTTGGATTGTACGATAATCCTTCAACAGCAAACATGACAACTTTTGGTAAAGCGTTTTACTCAGGTTGGGAAAGTCAGTACAAAATGTATGTTGTAGAAGATTATAACTTTTATCCGAGCAATGATCTATTGGCAATGTATGATGCTCTTGATTTAAGACTTAAATTTTATACACAGTGGTATCTTGGTGTATATTTCGGATTAACAGAAAATAACTACTCTTACACAAAATTTAGCAGTGCAATTATGACAGGCCCTGATGTTGCTGAGATGTATCTGATTTTGGCAGAATGTGCCGCACGTAACTCTGATTTTGCAACGTGCATGCTAAATGTGGAAGCAGTTCGTATTAACCGCTTTGCAGCTGCTGATTATGTAGAACTGGCAATCCCAGGCTCAGTAAAAGAGGCTGTTCAATTAGTAGTGGATGAAAGAAGAAGAGAGTTTCCATTTACCTCTTGTCGCTATTCGGATATTAAGCGTATTAATGCCGAAGGTTTGCTCGATCCAATTACAATAACAAGAAATTTTTATGCACTTCAGGATGGAAATGTAAATATGGCATCTCCTCAATCCTATACACTTGAGCCCAATAGCCGAAAATATGCCCGACCATTACCCAATGAGGTAGTAGATCTTACAGATGGTAAAATTGAGCAGAATACTTATTAAAATATTATTTGGGGTGCGACTTTAAGTCGCACCCCGAGTATTACTAAAACTATAATTAAAGTATGGCATTAAGTCGTACTCCCAAATTCAATCAGCAAAATATATAAAATGAAGAATTTATTATTATTAGTGCTGTCTGTTGTAGCCTTGCTAACTTCCTGCACCCCAAAAAACCAATATAAAATAACTGGCACAGGTTGGGAAAAATTTAACGACAGTGAAATTCAGGTTAGTGTGTTAGACACAACTGATACTCGAATAAAAATTATTGCGAGAGCTTTTATAACCGATGGCAAATTTATAATGCAGGGAGAAGTAACTCATCCGCAATCGGCTTTTCTTGCCATGTACGACAAAAACGGAGAATACAAAGGCTGGAAACAGGAGTTTATTATTGAAGCAGGAAACATCTTGCTCGACCTTAAACCAGAAGATAAAAAATCAACCATTACAGGTGGCAAATACAACGATATAATTTTAAACGATGTGCCAAACCGTCCTGAAATAAAAGCATCTGAGGATGAGCTTAAAGCATTTTCAGAAGAATTTTATGCCCTGCCTAAAGAACAACAGAAAGATGAATCTAAGCAAAAACAGTTTCGGGAAATATATACCAGGCATTCCCAAGTGGTAAGTGCTGAATACCAAGGTGTTTACGATAACACAGATGATGCTTATGTTCGCCTTTTAACCCTTCCGAAACTGCGCTTTATTAAATTAGAGGACAAAATAGAAGCATTGGATAAGTTGGAAGCAGAATTAGGTTCGATATTAGAAATTGCTTCGATGAGAAGGGGTATTGAAAATGCTAAAAAAGCCAGAGAAGCACAAGCTACTGTTGGAGTTGGAAACACGGTCAAGGATTTTACAGCACAAAACTTAAAAGGTGAGAAGTTTAATCTATCACAGGTTTTAAAAGAGAACAAATATGTATTAGTAGAATTTTGGGCGTCGTGGTGTGGACCATGCCGTGCGGAGATTCCTCATATGAAAAAAGCCTATGAACATTTTAAGGATAAAGATTTTGAGATAGTTTCGTTCACGCTGGATCATATCCAAAAATCATGGAAAAAAGCTTCCGATAAGGAAGAGATTCCATGGATTAATGTGGGCGATTTAAAAGCACATGCAAGTCCGGTAGTGAAAATGTACGGCGTTCAGGGCGTTCCTGCTAACTTTTTGGTAGATAACAAAGGGAAAATAATTGCATTAAACTTAAGAGGTGAGGATTTGGATAATAAATTGGAGGAGTTGTTGAACTAATTTGTATTATTTCTTATCGGGTGACTGGTAATACTCACCCGATGAGTAAAAAAACAAAATAAAATAATAAACAATGAAAAAAACATTAACTGTTGTTACAGCACTAATCTTATCTGCCAACCTGTTTGCACAAGGCATCGAATTTGAACATGGAACTTTTGCCGATGCATTGGCAAAGGCTAAAAGGGAAAACAAGATGGTATTTATGGACTGTTACACTACCTGGTGTGGTCCGTGTAAAGCCTTGGCAAATAATGTTTTCCCGCAGAAAGAAGTGGGGGATTACTTTAATGCCAATTACATCAACGTTAAAATGGATATGGAAAAAGGGGAAGGCCCTGATTTGTTGAAACGTTATGGTGTAAAAGGTTTCCCAACATTATTGTACTTAGATGCCGCGGGTAATGTTTTGTACAAAAGAGTTGGCGGAGGAAGCCCGGCGGATATTATTGCAGATGCCAAACTCGCCGCCGATCCAACAGAACGTATGGATTATATAAAAACCAAATACGATGGAGGCGACAGAAGTAAAGCAATTGTAACCAAATACATTGGTCTGCTGCGAAAGAACTACCTGCAAGAAGAACTCAAAGCAGTAGGTTCGGAATACATTAATTCGCTGACCAAAGAAGATCTATTAGATACAGATAATTTTAAAGCATACTGTTCCGTAGGAGGAGAATTGGGAAGCGACAAATTTGAATATGTGAAAACTAACAAAAAAAAATTTGTTCATCTATCCAACGAGGAACAAGTCAATAACTTTATAATGATGAGTTATTATAACGGTTTAAGATCCGCTGCCGAGGGAGATGATATAACAAAACTGGATGAGGTAGTAAAAGCTTTTAAGGCAGAATATCCCAATCCGCAATACCATGCTACTGTCGACCAGATGTATGATGTTTTTTATTTAAACAACAAGGAGTTTGATAAGTGGTTTCAGGGAAAAGAAACAGCTTTAAAAGCGCTTGAAACAAACAATGAGCAATATGTACAAACCGTAATTCGTACCGCATATCAGGTGGCAACCGACCCATGTTTTAAATGGGAAGAAGGAGCTTACGAAAAAGCTATAGAATGGCTTAATAAAGGTATCTCGAAAAATGAAAAACCTTTAACCGAATATTTTTGTCTGGCTATGATTTACAAAAACCAAGGCAATAAGGAGCAGGCACTTAAAAATGCAGGCTTATATAAAGAAGCCATGATAGAACAAGGAAAAGATATCGATCAAAGATCTGAAAGTTTTATTAAGTCGGTTGAGGCGATGTAAACGGTTAAATTTTGATTAGGAGGGTGTCCTCTATGATAATTTATAAGTTTGAGACTTATGATGTTAAAAGCGAACTTTCTGTTTTACCCCTCCAAACCTCCCCTAAAGGGGGAGGCTTAAGTAACCTTTAGGGGCGGTAGGGGTGCTAAAGTGGAGCAAACTTTCAAATTGAAAGAATGTTAAAACTAATTCTTTGTTTTCCGACACCCCATAGCTAAATCACCTTATTTTTAACAAGCTGCAAATGATATAATGAAGAAGTCTTTCAAAAAGCGTTAGAGCAAGAGGCCTGGATATGCTTGTTCTAACCTGAAAAATGCGTAGCTATCGGTAGGACTAATCCCATTGCCATAATGATAAATTCTAAAGGCAATTTTGGTTTATTTACAAATTATATTTTTCAAAATATTTCCAGCAATACTTAAAAAATGCGAACAGAGCATCAATAAATACATTTTTATTTATATTTGACGTTGCATTTATGGGGGTGTCATGTCATCAAGCTTGGAGAATAATCATTATAATATAAAAACAGAAGATGGGTTTCGTCATCTATTTGATGAATTCTATCCGTCTATGTATCATTATGCCAATAAACTTGTTGGAAATGAGGTAGCTGCCGACGATCTTACCCAGGAAGTTTTTATGAATCTATGGGACAAACGTGAGGAACTGGAAATTCAGACCTATGCGGGCTTTCTTTATACTTCTATTCGACACCGTTGCATGAATTACTTAAGGGCCGAACAAAGAAGAACGATAGGGAATGCAAGGTTGCAACAAAAAAATGAGGGTAAAGTTGAAGATCGGATATTGTTAATTGAGGAAGAAGTGGTGCGCCACATTAAAAAACTACTTTCCGAAATGCCCGAACAACGGCGTAAGGTATTCGAGCTTCACATGGAAGGATATTCGCAACAGGAGATTGCCGATAAATTGGACGTTTCTGTCAATACCATTAAAACCCACAAACTTAAGGCCCGTCAGTTTTTAAAAGCGCAGTTGAAGAATACACTGGGCTTTCTGCTTTTGTTTCAGATATAGTTTCAATCCCCCTCCACTCTCTATAAATCAAATCCACATTCCTTAATTTGTTCTTTAAACCATATTTATAAGCTTTTAAAACTTGATTCTAAGTTAAGTAATTGCTTTATAGGCATTGTGTTATGTTTATTAAAACGGGTGAGTTATCTTAAGTTATGGATAATTTTCCCCTTAACAAAGGGGGCGATAACTAAGCTTGTTCCATTTAAATATTTTCTCAGGAGGATTGCCAAATATGTAAATCAATCCCCCTAATAGTTTTATTACCTGAAACAAGATGACAACATGCCCCCTTCTCCAAGGGGGAAATGCCGCCAAATAAGCTATTTCAGTTTGTTTGTATTTAGTGTATGTGCGGGTAATGTATTGTCAAGTAGATGATTAAGTCTAGTTGGAAGAGAGAATGAACAAAAATCATTCAAAGGTGCCTTAGAAAAGGAGGAGTCTCAACTTATAGCTGTATACGGGAGAAAGAGAGTTGGAAAAATATATTTAATTGAAATCACTTCAGGCAAAGAAATTTTTTTTGAGCAAGAAGTTAAGCCTGATGAAGCATTGGTACTGGTCATAGTAACAACCTTAGGTGTTTAGAAGAATACATACAATAATATCTTAACCGACCACCTGACAATGGATATTCTTTTCGAGGATCACTAACAGAACGTGCCATTCTGTTACTTAGTGGCTATAAGAAAATGCAACATTATTTCTTTAAATACCCTCTAACTCTCCCGAATACGAGTTCGGGACAGGCTCAAAAGGGGGAACCAGAACCCCCGAAGAGAGCCCATTGCCCTTTAGGGGTTAGGGCTAATAATGAAGAAATATTCAAAAAACAGAGAGTTTTCTTAAATGCACTACTTATGGAAAGTATACCCCCTTTAAAATGGGGGAGGATGAATATGGTTGCCCACTTCGTACAATTGTTGGTGGATTAATGAAGGACAGTTAAAAATAAAGTTCTAAATTGCTTTAATCTGTACTTAATTCGCAAAAATATCATATTAGCGTTCACCCCACCCCTACGTTTTAAACTCTTATAGTTAAAAGCATCAAAAATTAAAGCTGTGAGACAGGTAAATGAAGATATTAATTTAAGTAACAAACTCTTTTTGTACCTCAAAGATGAATTGTCATCGGAGGAAAAAGCAGAGGTGGAAGGTTTGCTTGAACAAGATGCCAAGCTTAATAAGTGGTTTCGGGAATTCCGCAAACAGGACAATATCGATCAAAGGGTTCGTGAACACCAACAGGTTGATGTAAACCAAAAATGGGCAGAACACCAGAAAAGAAAAGATTCGAAAAGGAACAAGAAACTTTTCCTGACTTGGATGAGTAGTGCTGCTTCGGTTATTGTGATTTTGGGTGTTAGCTGGTTTGTGTTTCAACAGGTGCAAAATAATAAACCACAACAACAAACCGTGGCAACCATTACCCCCGGAAGTACTAAAGCCGAGTTAATTGTTGAAGGCGGTAATCGTTATGTGCTGCCCGAATTACAGCCTGGGATTATTGATGAAGAGGGAACTGCCATCGAGCACAATGGGGAAGCTTTGAGTTATCAGACTAAACCAACCGAAGCCCAAAGGATGGCCCCCGTACATACTATTGTAGTGCCTAGGGGAGGTGAGCATCAACTGGTTTTGGCCGATGGAACCAAGGTTTGGCTAAACGCACAATCTACGCTTAAGTTTCCTGCATGGTTTAATGGCGATACCAGAGAAGTTGAATTAACCGGTGAGGCATATTTCGATGTACACCATAATCCTGACAGACCGTTTATTATCAATACTGAAAAAGTGGATTTGGAAGTGTTGGGAACAGAATTTAATATAAAAGCCTACGAGGACGAGCACGACGTAGCGACTACGCTGGTAGATGGGAAGGTAATTGTGAAGGTGCTTGATGGAGCACAGCAGCAGGTGATGCTTAAGCCGGGAGAACAAGCGGTTGTTTCTGAAAGTAAAATTAGGGTAGCAGAAGTAGATACTAAGCATTATACGGCCTGGAAAGACGGCTTGTTTATATTTAAAAATGAATCACTCGAGCATATGTTTCAACGTATGTCACGCTGGTACGATTTCGATATTTTCTTCTATAACCAAGGCATTAAGGAATACCCTTTTACTGGAAGTATAAAACGAACATCGGAAATAGAATCGATATTAACATTATTAGAACATACAAAACGTGTAAAATTTGAGATAAACAATAATACCATTCTGGTAAAGGAACAATAGAATAGAAATTAAACTTTGATTACAATCAATTTCAAGGCAAAAATTAACGAAAAATCGGAGTTTACTGTAGTAAATGAGAATTTTGAGGCGATTTTTAGCGCAGACATTGGAAGTAAGAAAGATTAATTTAAAGAAGAGAGGTATTGGCCGTACCTCCCTTCAAGTGTTATTACCAGAGTATTAATCTAGTAACCTTTAACATTTCAAAAGTATGAAAAAAATGTGTAAACGGGGCTTCCTATATCCTGTAGGGAGCAAAATGTTGCTTATTATGAAGTTAACAGTCGTCATGTCAATTATCTTTTGCCTGCAGGCAACAGCCTCCGGTTTTTCGCAAAACCAACGCTTGTCGCTTGAAGTTAACGATGTAAGTTTAGTTGACTTATTCGAGACATTGGAAGAAACGTCGGAATTCCACTTTATTTATTATACCCCCGACATTAAAGAACAAATACGCATTAGCGGTGATTTTAAAGATGCTTTTATCCAGGAGGTGTTGGACGAGTGCCTTCAAAACACGGGCTTGACATATAAAATAGTTCAAGACCATGTGATTATTAAAAAGGCACCAGAGGTAAGAAAAGAAGTGGTGCAACAACAACCTCAAACCATTACCATTAAAGGTAAAGTAACCGATGAGCGTGGTGAACCGCTTCCTTTTGTAAATGTGTATATCAAAGGCGAGACCAGGGGAGTTATCACCGACAAAGATGGGGAGTACGCCATCGAAATTGAAGATAAAGAGGGGATGATTTTGGTGGCTTCGTTTATTGGTTTTGTGACCAAGGAATTTGAAGTTGCGGGACGAACAGAAATAAATATCATGCTTAGTGGGGATATGACCGACTTAAGCGAAGTGGTGGTTACAGGATATCAAACCTTATCCCGAGAAAGAGCTACTGGTGCTTTTGATAAGTTATCTGTAGAACATATGGAAAAGCCATCGTCAAGTATATCAGAACGTTTACAAGGAACCATGGCCGGTGTTAACTCAACCATTAGGGCTGATGGTTCCATTGAGTTTGAAATTCGTGGACAAAGTAGTTTTTACGCGGATGCGCAACCGTTGGTGGTAGTGGATGGTTTCCCAATTGTTCAAAACTTGATGAAAGATCAATATGGTCAGGAAACCCTGCGTGTTGATCCATTTAGTACCATTAATCCCAATGACGTAGAGAGCATCACAGTACTTAAAGATGCAGCAGCGGCTTCTATTTGGGGCGCTAAAGCAGCCAATGGGGTAATAGTAATTACAACCAAAAAAGCTAAAAAAGGCAAGGCCAAAGTAGAATTTTCTTCATTCTGGAAAGTATCGTCTATGTTAGATTTGGATTACCTTGATCCTAGAGCCAGCAGTGCCGAGACTATTGAGTATGAAAAGAGTCAATTTACTAATGCCCTTGCTAATAATCCATGGACACTTCCTTTCTTTTCACCATCAAGTGCCGGTAGTTCGCAATCACAGGCCGTATTGCTGATGAATGAGCAACGCCTAGGCCGTATTTCTGAGGCTGATATGAATGCAGGTTTAACGGAGTTAGAATCTTTAAATAACAGAAAACAAATAGAAGACAATCTACTTCAGAATCTTTTTACTCAGCAGTATAACCTGAACATTAATGGAGGTAATGAGATGTTTTCTAATGCTTTGTCCATCATGTATGAAGATGGTAGAGATAATTTCCAGGGAAATGATCACGAAAAAATAATGGTTAACTTCCGCAACAATACTTCAATTACCGATTGGTTAGATTTTGAGTTTAGCGGAATGATGAACCATAAATCTCAGGATCGAAATGGCGTTCAATTATCAGATGCATCCAGCTACACTCCATATGGTTTGATTACCGATTTACAGCCATATGATATGTTGTTAAATAGTGATGGTTCGCAAACTAACCTTAATCATCTTCATTATTATACACCAATTATTGAGGAATTAGTGCCAACGGAACAATTTCCATACTCCGATTGGTCGTATAACCCAATACAGGAATTAAGTCAAAGAGACTTTAATACAAAAGAAATTAATGCCAGGGTTCAGGCTGGGTTAAATTTTAAGTTGATGAAAGGTCTTACATTTAATACTAAAATAGCATACGAACACCTGCAACGGACAAATAAAAATATCTATAAGGAAAACTCCTTTACTATGCGAAGTATGGTGAATGAAACATCTTCGTGGATCACCAATGCAGATATGAGCGTTGTTCCTTCTATGCCTAATGGAGGAGGAATGACAGAAAGTTCAACAACTATCAGGTATTATAACTGGCGTAACCAATTAAACTTTAACCGCACATTCAACGAAAAGCATGCCATTAACTTTATTGCAGGAACAGAAACTTCTGAAAATATTGTGGAAAGTGTTAATGAGGTAGACGTTTTTGGATTTTATAACGACGAGAGGATTAGCGTGGGAAGACTATTGGAGGACTATAGTTCGGCAACAAGTATGTGGTTAGGGTATCCTTTAACTTATGCTTCTTACTTTTATCCAATAAATATTGATGATCTGAGAGCATTTTCTTACAATACGTCCAGATTATGGTCGGTATACGGTAACATGTCTTATACTTTTAATGATAAATACAGTGTTACCGGAAGTGTACGTAACGATGCCTCCAATTTAGTGGCGGATGATCCAAAATATCGCTACTCGCCATTTTATTCAACAGGGGTGAGCTGGCAAATGGCTAAAGAAAATTTCCTTTCAGATCTTAGCTGGTTAGATCGTTTAACGGTGCGATTAACCGTGGGAGAAGGAGGAAACTTTGATCCAACCGTGTCATTTATGCCGCTATTGGCCTTGAGCGGTACGGCTGACAGATATACCAAGCAAACAACGGGTCGTGTATCAAGTTTTGGTAATCCCGATTTGCGTTGGGAAAGAACCCGAACTACTAACTTAGGAGTTGACTTTGCTGTATTAGGTTCCAAATTGAATGGATCGGTAGAAGTATATCGTAAGCGTGGTTATGATTTAATTGTAGACCAATCCATCCCATCTATGAATGGTACAACAAATCAGGATCTGAATAACGGAGTAATGATTAATAAGGGAATAGAGCTACGATTAGGTGCCGCCCTTCCTATTATGGGTAATGACATTAAGTGGTATGGTAACTTTAATTTCTCGTACAATAAAAACGAAATTACTGAGTTTTTTAGAACCACATATAGCCAGTATGCTTTATCGGGTGGAGGTACCTCTGCTTATTCAGAAGGAATGGATGCCAATACGCTTTGGTCGTTTGATTATGCCGGTTTGCGCAATGTGGGTACAGAGGCTGATCCGGTAATGAAACCAGTTGTGCAAGGTGTAGGGGATGATGTTTATCCAATTACTACCTGGGCTCCCGGGAGTGATGCCAGAGAATATATGGTGGCAGAAGGTACTACGGTTGCTCCTTACATTGTTGGATTCCAGAATTCATTTAAGATATATGATTTTAACTTGTCGTTTTTGTTAACAGGTAAGTTTGGTCACAAATATCGTCGTCATAGCTTTAATTATGCACCGCTTTGGGGAGGCAATACCACAGTAAATGATTTGTATTCAGAGGTGAAAAATGGTGACCCTAATGAAATTGTGCCCATTCCTGAGAGTGAGAGTAGATATTATTTCTATGACAGGTTTGTACCTTATATGTCATATCTTACAGAGTCTGCATCTCATATAAGATTTCAGGAAATTAATTTAACCTACAATTTACCAAATCATATTACGCAAAAATTAGGGTTGAACGGAGTTCAAGCGTATGTTCAAGGAAACAATCTAGGGACAATGGTTTGGAACGATTATGACGAAGACCCTGAATATCCAATCGGAACTATGAAACCGCAAACAACTTATACTTTCGGTTTAAAGGTTAATTTATAATCACAACAAAAAGATTTTTACGATGAAAAAATATAATTTATTAATTTTAATAATGTTGTTGGTGCTCTCTGCTTGTGATGATTTTTTAAGCGAGCCACCGAGTAAATCAACATCTATACAAGTTTCCACTACAGAGCACCTGGATTTTTTGCTGAACAGTTATAACGAATTCTACCAGGAAGGAAATACTGATGTAATTTTTGGCAGTGATGATTTTGGTTTATTGGTATCATTATATGATAATAATCCTGCTGTATATGATGTTACGGTAGCCCAATATGCTACGTGGGATGTGGAGAACTTAGCTGTGCTTGAAGATCGACCTTATTATCCTGCAGAATGGGAGAAGATATATAAGGCCAACTTGGTATTAGACAACCTTGGCGATGTAACAGGGCCTGAAGAAGACAAAATGGCCCTTAAAGCAGAAGCGCACTTTATAAGAGCTTATAGTTATTACCAAATGGTGAATACCTATTGTTTACCATATGCTACCGAAAATATGGATGAACTTGGGTTAACCCTTAAGAAATCAACCAGCTTTGAGGAATCAAGTGCGAGGGTAAGTTTGCAGGAAACCTGGGATTTTATTGTTTCAGATTTAGAGGAAGCCTTAAAATTGGACCGTGAATTAGAATTTATAGATGGAAAGTATCGTACCTGGAGAGCCAGTACTCCTGCAATAAATGCCTTTGCAGCAAGAGTGTACCTGACCATGGGCGATTATACTAAGGCTTTAACATATGCTCAGTCAGCATTGGACGATCACAACGAATTGGTGGATTATAACACAGAAATGTCCTATACCGATCAGATTATAGAAGTAAAAGATGGCGATGGAAATCCATATAGATTGATGTATCCGTATACTTATGAAGGACAGGGCGCTACAGATATAAGAATGGCCTGGAAAGAGATGTACTATTTCCGATTTTTAAATAATGGATATTGGAACTATTTTCCATCGGAAGAATTGTTGGCTATTTATGATCAAACCAATGATTTAAGATATGTATACCACATGGTGGAAGGTTATTCTTATGATAGAGGCTGTACTATTAGCCATCCTGCTTATATTTTCTTCTTTGATAAAATACCAAGTGGACCTACTACAGCTGAAATGTTGTTAGTCAAAGCGGAGTGTTAGGCTCGTCTGGGACAATATCAGGATGGAATCACTACAGCAAATATTTTGCGTGCCAAACGGATGGATAATACTGCGTCGGCAGATGTAATTAACTTGTCAGCTGCATCACAAGATGAGGCAATCACCAAAATTCTTGAGGAACGCCGTCGTGAATTACCTTTTACACAACGTTTGTTCGATGTAAGAAGATATAACAATAACGATTATGCAGCAGACGATGTGGAAATGAAAAGAGAATTTTATCCTGTAGCTTCCACAGTGATTGAGGTATCTAAAGGTGTTCAGACACAGATTCTCGAAAAGAAATCCCGAAAATTTGCACGTCCCCTTCCGGATAGTGAGATTATTATCTCGGAAGGAGAATTAGAGCAAAACACTTATTAGTAATTTTGTAACTTATGAGACTATCTCAAAAGAAAATATAGATTACTTACTTTTTTAATTCTTCCCCTTCCCGCAAACTTGCCGGAGGGGGAAGTACCACACCTCAGGCGTGGTGATGGGGGTGAAAGGTTTCTCTTAAAGATTGGCATTAAAGATGTTGGTGATTAATCTTCTATCTCTCTTATCAAGGCATATAGTCTTCTTATAAAACTGATTCTTATTCAAAACATTATAATACCATGCTTAAAAGTTTTTTTATAGCTCTAGCCCTTGTTGCGCTTATATTTTCGTGCGAACAGAAACCTGAATTTGATCCTTCGTCAATCAGTGTATTATATGTGGGGTATCATCCAGGTAAACCCATGCCCGAAAAAGCGCCTACAAGCTGGACATCGCAAGAACGTTTTGCCAAAGAGTACAAAACGCGTATGCCTGCCTTTATGAGTTATTTAAAGCAGTATTTTAATAACGTAGATAGTATTGATTGCAGAGAATATACAGCCGATTTATCGGCCAAATACGATGTTACCATTTTTGATGAGAATGTAAAACCGATTAAAGAGCGGGTAATTCATACCGACCCTGAAACGGGTGCGTTTTTAAGCATGGAACCAGCCATTTATTTGCCCGACGATTACCATCATGCTTCTTTATTTATTGGACATCCTGCCCGTAATCTGGGATCAACCCTGGGCTCTAAACTCGATTGGTATTGCCTATGCCTGGATAGACATTCTCACCATACAAAATTAAATCATGAAATTTTCAAAGGGCCTTTTGAGGTTAATCCTACCATAGAAAACCGTCCAACACCAAAACCTATATTGAAATCCTGGGATGGAGGTGATATGCCTGCCGAAATACCCATGTGGGAAGTCAATACC
Source organism: Saccharicrinis sp. 156 (assembly GCF_050589685.1). Taxonomy (NCBI): domain Bacteria; kingdom Pseudomonadati; phylum Bacteroidota; class Bacteroidia; order Marinilabiliales; family Marinilabiliaceae; genus Saccharicrinis; species Saccharicrinis sp. 156. The sequence goes on along the minus strand of NZ_JBNGOS010000058.1, from coordinate 7,647 downwards.
GAAGGTTATCACGATGAAAAAGGATATCGCATTGGGATGGTATCACGTGGCTGGGGTTTTGAAGATTCACCTGATGCCGAAGTAATTTCAAGCGGCGTTTGCGACAAGCAGAAAACAGCTGTGGCCATTGGTCGACATGGGAATCATTTTCTGTGGGGCTTTGCCGGTTCACCCGACTATATGACTGATGAAGCCAAACAGGTATTTGCCAACGCCATAGTTTACACCTATAAACACAAGGACGATAAATTTATAGCGAAAAAATATAACGAGCGTATTGCCACAAAGGTGTATGCCGATGAACTTCAGTTTTATACTACAGAGAAGAGTTATCAGGAAAGCGTAAAGTTCTACAAAAGTTGGAATGCCGACATGACAAAGAGGTCGAACGAAATAAAGGAAAAACAAGCTAAAGGTGATGAGTTAAATGAAGAGGAAAAAATGATGCTTGGGTTTAGACCTCAACCCATTTTAACCCGTGAACAATATCTTCAAAAGAACATTGGCAGAAACAGTTGGAGTAAAGAAACTGGTTTAGATACCGTAAAAATCGTAAACTTCTTAAAGGAAAATCGTCCCTACTTTTATTCTCAGCCAGATGGTTTTTACGATCTGCAAGTAGACGAAGATGCGAAGAGTTTGGGCATCGCCAATGATGACATTAAAATTTTAGATGCCGCGATTACATTACTGGAAGGTGGTAAAGACATTGAAAAAGCCGAACGCTTATTGTGGCGTTATACCATCGAAGATTTTGCAACAGCCAACGAATGGAGAGCATGGTTTAACAAGTACCAAAGCAAGATGTTTTTTACCCAATCGGGTGGTTTTGTATGGTTAATTAACGATCCTGATGCCAACCCCGATGTTAAACCTCGGAAAGATGATGGACTGGTAGCCAGGACTGAAGAAAGCAAAAACGAATTAAAGCTTGATGAACCAACACATGCCGAGCCAGTTAGTGTTGGAGCCATTTTGGTAGAGGGTGAAAGAGAAGGTGAAAAGCAAGTGGTGATAAAAACCAAAATTATGGAAGGCTATCATATTTACGCCTTCGTTCCAGCCGGGGAAGCCTACATTAAAACAGAACAAGGTATTGAATTGCCCAAAGGAGTTAAGTTGGTGGGTAGTTGGGATAAATCAGCTCCGGCACCTTATCCCGGCAAGGATAAGATTATGATTTATAAAGATCAAAATACCTTTAAGCATAAGGTAAAAGTGGATGCCAACGTAACAAAGGGAACCACCATAAAATGTTGGTTATATTACCAATGCTGTAATGCCGACATTTGCTTTCCGCCTAAAAAGAAAGAAATCGTACTAACTCTATAAAGCTTAATCATGAATACTTCATTTAAAAAGTTATTGTCATTTTACTTACCTATTAGTTTGTTGTTTTTTGCCTGTACAGAAAAGCAACCTGCAAATTATGCCATCATATCAGGGACAATAAAAAGTGTTGGCGATAGCGAAGTTAAACTGAGTTCAAAATTCACCAGTATTAGTATGGACACAGTACCTTCGATTAATCGTAGTTTAAAAATAAATGATGCTGGAGTATTTGTGGATACGGTGTTTATTAATGGACCTCGAGAGTTTTCCTTAGGGAAGGATCGAGACTGGGTCGGATTCCTGATTCAGCCCGGTCAACATTTAAAAATTACCGCCGATGATGATGATATCAAGAACACCAGTGTTTTCTCGGGAGACGGAGCTGGTGTAAATACCTACCTATTTAAGAAAGCAAAAATTGCTGATCGAATTGACAACGAATACCGCGAAAGTCGTGGCGACAATGAAGCTATCTTCAAGCAAAAACAAGAAAGGTATTTTAATGAAAAAATGGATCTGTTGAATTCAAGTGAAGGATTACCTGAAGCCTTTGTTGCTGATCAAAAAAAGGATATTCAATACGATAAACTGATGTCTTATATTTCATATGCTGAAATGTACAAGAGGAATTTAGGCAACGACGCTCCCGAATTATCTTCCGATTTTCTTGATGTTTTATCCGGGGTAAATATGCAGGACTACAGTGAATTTCAGCGTTCAATCACTTACCAATTTATGTTGAGGAGATATTATAATTATCAATACTCAAAAGTAGTGGATAATGTTTGGGAAGCCGACCCGGTAAAACAGCTTGAACGAATTGCCGAACTGGTTAGCGATAAAAATATAAAGGATGAATTATTTATCATGTACGCCAAATTTGCTATTCCCCGAACCCCCGATTTGCAGAATTATTACAATTTCTTTATGGCGAATGTCTCAAATAAAGTGTACCAGGATGCTGTCACCATCCAATACAAAGACTTAATGGCCACTCAAGCTGGTCAACCATCGCCCGAATTTGTCGATTATAAAAACATTGATGGAAGTACAAATTCATTAAGTGATTTCCGTGGCAAATATGTTTATATCGATGTATGGGCAACCTGGTGTGGCCCCTGCAAAGCTGAAATCCCTTTCTTAAAAGAAGTAGAGAAAAAATACCATGATAAAAACATAGAGTTTATAAGCTTATCTGTTGATAAAGTTGAAGATACTGAAAAGTGGGAAAAATTTGTTAAGGAAAAAGAATTGGGTGGCGTTCAGTTAATTGCGGATAAGGATTGGAACTCGGAATTTGTACAGAAATATCAAATTAAAGGAATACCACAATTTATTCTAATTGACCCCGATGGTAAAATTGTTCAACCAAGTGCACCGCGCCCGTCCGATCCTAAACTCGTTGAACTATTCGAAAAACTAGAAATCTGAACCTTTAAAAAATAATTATGCGACATCTAATATTTATTTCGTTACTTCTAGCAGTAGTTTTCTGGGTTAGCTCCTGTGTAGTTCAGGAAAAGGAAGTGGAAAAATCTGATTTGAATATCCTTTATGTTGGCGTTAATCCTGAAAAAGGTTTGTCAAAACGCGATTCGATGTACTCACAATATAAAGAACGTGTATTGGAATTGCAACAAAAACGTTCAGCCGATTTTGAAACTTTACTAAAGCAATATTTCAATACCGTAAAAGTTGTTTACTCTGAAGATTTTAAAGAACAAATGTCGGCGGAATATGATGTTACTATAATCGATGATTATTTGCCAGTGCTGTCAGGAGGATATATCAAAAATCCCGAAACTGGTGAGATAACCGGGTACGAAACAAGAAAATATTTGTCAGAAGAATACGATGCTGCTACACTTATGATTGGAGAACCATCCGCTTTTACAGGAGAGGGGCGACAGTTAAAAATTGACCATTTATGTTTATGCCTGGATGCGCATGCTCATAGTATGAAGCTGGAACATCCAATATTTAACGAACCATTCAAGGTCGATATTTCTTACGAAGACGTTAAGCTAACCGGCAATTATCATGTTCGTTATGGAGGCAGAAACCTGAAAGAGACTATGCCAATGTGGCGTATCCAAACCGAAGGTTATCGTGACGAAAAAGGATTTCCGGTTGGTCTTGTTTCAGCGGGATATGGATTTGACAATGGAATGGATGCAGAGTGGATTTCAAGCGGAACCTGCGATAAAGGGATAGAAGCAACCGCTATTGGTCGCCATGCCAACTTTTTGCACTGGGGATTTGTAGCTGCGCCGGAATATATGACCGAGAGTGCTAAAATGGCTTTTGTTAATGCGATTCATTATATAGCGCCTTTCAAGGGAGCTAAGCAAATAACCCGTAAAATTAAAGGCACCATGCTTCGCCCTTATATTAGAGAGCAGCAGTGGACATTGTCTGACGAAGGTTCATCGCGTTGGCTGGCTTATATCGAAGAAGGGGCTAAAAAACAAAGAGAGCAGAAAAAGAAGTTTCAGGCCAAAAAAGATGCAGGGGAAACATTAACCGAGATGGAAGAAATGATGCTTCAAATGCCCGACAGAAAAGAAACCCGTGCATGGACCATCCGTCATGAGCCACAAGAAAGAAAAGACAAGTTTGGTGAGGACTGGGCTGGTTATGAGAATTACTACAAGCAAAACATGGATTATTTTTATGCGATAGGAAACAGATATAACGTTGCTGTAGATGAAGATGCCAAAGCTTTAGGTATTGCCAATAGTGATATCAAAATATTGGATAAAGCAGTAGAAATGTGGCAAAAAAAGGGAGATGCTGAAATGGCTCAACGCATCTTAACTCGTTATACCAGGGAATCTTTTACAACAGCTGATGAGTGGTCGACTTGGCTAAAAAAACACCATAGCAAGCTATACTTCTCAGAGGGTGATGGGTATAAATACATCGTGTTGCCATAATAACCAGGAACGGTTCTCTATAAGCAAGCTGTAAGTCAGAACCTTTCCCTAAGGCAAAGCTGTACGTCTGTCCCTATAACGAGCACGCGGTTATACCCTCGGAGTGCGACTCCGAGTAGTACCCCGGGTTATTAATAAAAAATAGATACCAATGAAAAAAGCAATTTTATTTACAGTAGCAGTTCTGGCAATACTGACCATTACAAGCTGCTCCCAACCAAAATATGATGGTTACACCATAACGGGTACCGTAACCGGTGTTGAACAAGGCTGGGTAAAACTATACGAGCAAAACTATACAGACCGTAGCCAGCCCATCAACTATATTGATAGTGTTCAGATAATTGATGGAGCATTTGAATTTAAAGGAAAGGTAGAGCAAGCCGATCAGGTAAGTATCCAGTTTGGAAAAGAACACTACTCGTACTTTATTTTAGAGAACTGTGCGATGACACTTGATGTCACGGCTACGACAAACGAAAGAGGACACGGAGAAGTGGAGATGAAAGTGAGCGGTTCTAAGCTTAATGATTTGCTGGCGGTGCAGGATGCAATAGAAGACAGTCTGTTTAATCAGGAGAAGTACAGCATATTAAGCGAATTACGAACAGAGATGATGAAGGCCTATGACTCTAAAGATGAAGCTTTAATTGAGAAATACAAAAAGCGTTTTGCTAAATATCAGGGATTAAGTGACGAGCGTTATGCCGAAAGAAAAAAGATAAAGATCGATTACGTTAAGCAAAATCCTACTTCGGTACTTGCTCCTTATGTATTAAGCTTTCAGTTTAGCGAAGGACGTATGACCAAAGAAGAAATGAAGGAGATCTATCCCTTATTTCAGGGAGAAGCAAAAAACACAGCTATGTACCGCTATTTTGCAAAAACGTACGAAGAGATATTTGAAAAATTAGGAGAAGGTGCTACTGCTCCTGATTTTACGCTTCCAACTGTAGATGGAGGTACGTTGACTTTATCAAAAGTGAAGGGTAAATATATCTTTCTTGATTTCTGGGCAAGTTGGTGTGGTCCATGCCGGGCTTCATTCCCTCATTTAAAAGAAGTGTATGCCAAATACCATAAAGATGGTTTTGAAGTAGTGGCCGTTGGTACCGCTGATGTGGGTGCAAAATGGAAAAAAGCCATTATCAAAGACGAAACAGTTTGGAACCATGTGTTCGATGGTGATCCTGATGCGGAAGGAAAAGGTAAAAGTCCATACGGAGAAGTTGCAAAAATGTATGGTGTTCCTTTCTTGCCTACCACCTTTTTATTGGATGAAAACGGGACTATTCTGGCCCGCCAACTAAGAGGTGAAACCTTGGATAAGAAAATGGAAGAGTTGTATGGCTATTAAAGGTATAGGACTGGTTAGGATGAAATGATTTCTGGTACGGCTGAAGGAGCTTGAATTATGCTACAGAAATATTTATCGGACAGTAGTAATAACTAAATTAAAATATAAATAAATGAAATTACATCATATTATAGTATTAGCTATACTGTTAGTTAGTATTTCATGCGGAAAAACTAAGACAGAAGAAACAGGCTATGTGAGTGCCAAAATACAAGGTCATGTATCAGGATTTGATAAGCCAATCGGCTTTTGGGTAAACGGAATTAATACCCAGTTAGATTTAGATGGCAGTGGTAATTTTGCTTTTCAACATGATTCCATCGCCGAGGGAACATACACCCTTTCCTTTGGAAACGAAGAATCATTAGCAATCTACTTAAAACAGGGTACTAATCTGGTTTTAGATATTGATGTTAATAAAATTAAAGGCAGAGATAAAAAGGCTGTTTCTATTACCGGCGAAAATGTAGAAGAAACACAACTGCTTTATGAGTTAAAGGTTAATGCACCTTCATATCAATATGACAGGGTTGCATACAAAGAGGTTTATCTTCCAAAAGTTGATAAAAAAAATCCGACAGAGTTCGAAGCTTATCAGTTGGAATTGATGGAGAAAGAAAGAGCCATTGTTAAAAAATACGTTGATAATAAAGAGATACGAGAAGCTTTCCTTGAGGTTTATAATGTTGAGTTATTATTGAATTACAATTTTAAGTTCAAACTCTACGAAAGAAACGTAAAGATATTTAATCCAGATAAAGACTGGAAAGTTCCTGAAAAGTTTCAGCATTATTTTAAAGAAGAAATACCCCAAAACGATTTTGACTTGTATCATAAAAGCTCTCGTTATGCCATGTATGTAAAAGAAGGGTATTATGCTAAAATGCATTCTGTATTATCGAAATACCAACGAGAGTCAATGGAATATTTTAAGGCCGAGATCGCTTATTTAGATACATGTACCTTTCCTGTATTGATAAAGAATGATATGACCAACGGTCTTGTCATTGGCTATATTAGGGCAAGTGATAGTGAAATTAGGGCATATTTAGAGGGCGAGATCTATAAAAAAATAACAGATGCCGCAGTTATAAAACGATTTGAAGACTTCAAGGCTGGGGAAAATGCTTATGCCGATGGTAAACCTGCCCCGCAATTTACACTGACAGATATTAACGGCAAAGAAGTTTCATTGTCTGATTTTAAAGGAAAAATGCTCATGATGGATTGTTGGGCTACCTGGTGTGCGCCTTGTATCAAGGGAATTCCTAAATTCAATAAGCTACGAGAAAAATATAAAGGAAAGAACATAGAGTTTGTACTTGTTTCTGTGGATGAAAATGTAGCCTTATGGAAGAAGAAGGTAAAAGAAAACAAGAACAACATGTACCCTGGAATACAGTTAAATACCTCCATCAATAAAAACACCTTCAAAAAAGATTTGATGGTTCAGGGGATTCCTCGTTACATATTAATTGGAGCGGATGGCAATATCATTCGTCGAGAAGCTCCACATCCAGGTTCTGAAGAATTGTATGCACTGATTAATGATAATCTGTAGGTTAATAGAGGAGGTTGCAAAAGTAGCCTCCATTCCCATGTCTTTGACATGGTACTTCCCCCGACCTTGGGGTCAAGGGAAGAGCTGATTTACACGGTGTAAAAAATGGTTTTTCAAATAAAACTGTTTCTCTCAAAGAGTGTATCTGGTTCTTCCCCTGGTTTTGAGACCGGGGGAAGTACTCCGCAGCAAGCGGAGGGATGGGGGTATATGTTGCAAATAGGAGATATTTACCAATGGCTGCCGAACAAATTTTTCGTGTTATATAGTGCCTGCAAGAAAACTTAACTTTTCCCTTACGCACACCCTCTGACTCCCTAAAGGGAGAACCTTCAACTCGCTAAGTGTGAACCAATTCCCCTTTAGAGCCTGTCCCGAACTTGATTCCATAGCCGTTAACTTTAGCCATTAAAAATTAAATTAATTATTTCTGGATGCGTTTGTTTTTTCAATCTCTTTTC
>NZ_JBNGOS010000057.1:0-28335 GCF_050589685.1 Saccharicrinis sp. 156 | reverse complement strand
GCTAAAGTTAACGGCTATGGATTACTTTCGGGAGCATCGTTCTGGTGAGTTGAAGTGATGCAACGAAGTGTCTTGTTCTAAAGTAATTTCAATGTGTAATAGAATTTCTAATGCATATTGCGGGTTAAAGTGGTTTGGCTTCGGTATTACCTACCTTGTTTACTTTTGGGCAGCAGATATTTCTGCAACCTTTAAAAGCACATAGCCGGTTATAACGGCCACCGTAGCTACACCAGTCATAAAATTTCCAAAATCAGTTGTTTTTGAGTTGTAAAAAGTATCTTCCCTGTTTTTTACATTTCCTGAGGTAGTCCTGAATATGCTTGAAACCCAGAATTCATTACTGGCACAGTATTTATTGTTTGCATCAATATCGTCAGAATAGGTAATGATACATCTAAATTTAAATGGAGAAGTTTCACGTATAAATAAATGTTCTTTAATAGTTAAAGGTTCCGAATTTGCTAAGATAACATTTGTTCTGAGTGTTGAATCTTTGCTAATTGTTTTGAGAAATTGGTTCTGACCCAGATCATAATAAATGGAAAACTGTGACTTTGTTGGGATATACTCATTGCTATTGGCGCGTGCAGAGGTTAAATTGTTGATAGTCGTACTGCTAGTAAAAGTACCATCACCATCAATATATTCTTCTGTTAGTCCGGATAGATCGCCCGCCCCCCATACTTGAGAGTTTAAGGAAGTAGTAATGCCATTTACCACAACGGATGATTGATTCCAGTTTATAAAAATCGGCTTGTCCAGTTTGTTGAATATATCAATGGTCATGAGTGCTCCCTTGCCAGCAAAAGAATAAACGATTTGGAGGGTGTCGTTCTCGTAAAAGAAATCATTGAATTGCGATGTAGGCAGATCGCTGCTTAATGTGGAATATTGATAGGCCGTACAGGAACTGAGTAGTGTTGTCAATATTACAATAAGGGCAAGGTAAATGAGTAAAGATGTTCTCATGTTAAATGCTTGTTTAGGTGGTTGATAAAAATATTACTTGGGCAAGCAAAATGTATTAGGGACATCTTTTGGGGGCTTGTCCATGCCAGGTTATTCTTTTTCAAACAATCACTATGCCAATATTTTTAATATGGTGCTGAATTGACCACTATTTTTATGTTTCCTGGGCAATGCGAATCGACTAATATTTTTATGATCCTTTATTTTCGGTTTAATTTGTTAATTTTGCGAACTATTGTATATATCAATAAAACGATATACTGGTTGTGATGAGTATAGTACTTGGTTCATTTCTTAATGTGGATACCGATATGGGCAAGTATTTATCTCTTATCTTATTAAAAAATGGAAGAAGAATTAAACCATATAGTCTTTTCAAAAAACGTGCTCGAATTTGTGACTGTCGGTAATGAGTACTGTAATCAATTGGAAAGTGCCGAAGAACTGTCTACCCGGGAACTTTTTACGGTAATGACCCGTATACTGCCATTGTTGTATATAAAAGCTGTGGTTTTGCCAAAAACGGAGTTTGGATTGGACGAAAGTATTGAGAAAACGGTAAGGGAAGAAGATTATATAAGGATTCAGCATGTTCTGTTGAACAAGTTTGGGCAATTCGATGATTTTTTAGAAGTGTTTGTTCCCGATAATGAGCAGGACCAACGGGATGTAGCTTCAAGTATTTCCGAAAATCTGACAGATATCTACCAGGATGTAAAAGATTTTCTATTTGCATACAGGATAGGAGTAACAGAAATAATGAACGATGCATTGGCAGAGTTGGTAAATTCATTCGAGTTATATTGGGGACAAAAGCTGGTGAACGTGCTTAGGGCATGTCACAACGTTTTATATAGCGATAAAGATTTGGATGAAGAGGCAGGGTTTGATATGAATAGCAGTGGAGAGAGAGAAAATACGAACAATTGGTTCAATAGATTTCAGGACCAATGGCAGGAAGGGGAGGATTAAATGGAAAGAGAAGATAATTTAATAAAAAATACAATTACAAACGAAGCGCTTAATGATTTACCTTTGCATTCGTACAAAGGAGAGATTGTAGTGGTGGAGAATACTGAAGATATTCCTCAGGTAATCAGGGAAATTAATGGAGAAAAGGTACTGGGCTTCGATACCGAAACCCGTCCTTCGTTTAAAAAAGGAAAAACCAACCTCATTTCTTTGATCCAACTGACCACCGAAAAATCCACCTATTTAATACGTACCAATAAAACGGGAGTAACCTCGGATCTGCTTCATTTGTTGAGTAACGAAAAGGTTAAAAAGGTTGGTGTTGGAATCAGGGACGATATAAGGGGTTTGCAAAAATTGAAAGAATTCACGCCTGGCGGGTTTGTAGAGTTGCAAACCATGGCGGTGGATAAAGGGCTCAAGGATTTTTCGCTGAAGAAGTTAGCGGGTATTCTGTTGGAGTTCAGAGTCTCAAAACGACAGCGCCTGTCCAATTGGGAAGCGGATCAGTTGACACAAGGTCAAATGGTTTATGCCGCAACCGATTCGTGGGTTGCACTTGAAATATTTAAAAAACTGAATCATTTGGATTCAAGTAAAATAATTGATGTGGATACTGCAAGCGTCAATAATCAATCTTAAATAATAACAATCATTTCATGTCATATATAAAAGTTGTTCTTAAATCAGGGAAAGATCAGTCTTTACGCCGATTTCACCCCTGGGTTTTCAGTGGTGCCATAAAAAAGATTTACGGCGAGCCTGCCGAAGGAGAGATCGTAGAAGTCTTTGACAATAAAGACGAATTTCTTGGGTTAGGACATTATCAAATAGGTTCTATTGCCATTAGAATTGTTTCTTTTGAACAAGTGGAAATAACGGATGGCTTTTGGGAAAATAAAATAAAGCAGGCTTATCAGTTACGTAAAGATCAAGGTTTAATTGACGATCCGAATACCAATGCTTACCGGTTGGTTCATGCAGAGGGTGATAATATGCCAGGACTAATTATTGATATGTACGGCGATACTGCCGTGGTTCAGATGCACTCGGTAGGTATGTTTCTGATCAAGGATAAGATTGATGATATTCTGAAAGAAATATTTGGCGATGGATTAAAAGCCATATATAATAAATCGGAAGGTACCATTCCGTTCAAAGCTAAAGTGGAGCCGGAAAATGGATATACTTATGGAGAATCTAGTACCAGAATAGCGATTGAGAATGGATTGAAATTCCGTGTGGATTGGGAAAAAGGCCAAAAAACAGGCTTCTTTGTCGATCAGCGCGATAACAGGGCATTGCTGGAGCATTACAGTAAGGGTAGGTCTGTGTTAAATATGTTTTGCTACACGGGCGGTTTTTCGTTTTATGCTATGAGGGGAGGGGCTAATTTGGTTCATTCTGTGGATAGTTCGGAAAGAGCTATTGATCTGACCAGGGAAAATGTAGAATTGAACTTTCCAGGCGATGAACGCCATGACGCTTTTGCAGCGGATGCTTTTAAATATCTCGACGACATAAAGGACAAGTACGACCTCATAATTCTGGACCCTCCGGCTTTTGCCAAGCATAATAACGTGTTGAACAACGCCTTGCAGGGCTATAAGAAGCTAAATGCAAAAGCTTTTGAGCAGATTAAGTCGGGCGGTATTGTTTTTACTTTTTCGTGTTCGCAGGTGGTAAGTAAGGATGCTTTCCGTAAAGCGGTTTTTTCTGCAGCAGCCCGTTCGGGCAGAAATGTGAGGATATTAAACCAATTGACGCAACCTGCCGATCACCCCGTAAACATTTATCATCCCGAAGGAGAATACCTTAAAGGATTAGTTTTGTATGTTGAATAATTAAATACTGTCTGTATTGTCAATATCATGATACTTAAATCCAGATATTTGATACTAAAATATTATACATGAAGTTTACCGAATTTGATTTTTCCCAAGAAGTGCTGGACGGACTGGATGCCATGCGTTTCGAAGATGCCACCCCCGTGCAGGAAAAAACCATTCCTGTAATTAAAACAGGGGCCGACCTAATTGCTTGTGCCCAGACTGGAACGGGTAAAACAGCGGCCTACCTTCTGCCAGTGCTCGATAAAATTGTAAGGGAAGGTCATACGGGAACAACTACTTTGATTCTGGTTCCGACCCGTGAACTGGCATTGCAAATTGATCAGCAAATTGAAGGTTTCAGTTATTTTCTGGATGTGACTTCTATGTCGGTTTTTGGAGGTAACGATAAAGGTTTGTGGGATCAACAGAAGGTAGGATTAACCAAAGGCGCAGACATCATTGTGGCTACTCCGGGCAGAATGATTCAGCATCTGACCATGGGCTATGTCGATTTTAAATCGGTGAAACACCTGATTCTGGACGAAGCCGACAGGATGCTGGACATGGGGTTTCTGGATGATATTATGCAGATAGAGAGTTATTTGCCCAAGGAGGATCGTCAGGGATTGCTGTTTTCGGCTACTATGCCCCCAAAAATAAGGGATTTGGCCAAGAAGCTATTAAATGATCCTGAAGAAATTAATATTGCCATATCAAAACCGGCAGAAGGCATTTTGCAGGCTGCATATATGGTCCATGAGCATCAGAAGATTGACCTAATCGTGGATCTGTTGAAGGATAAAGATTTGCCTAGTATTCTTATTTTTTCTTCGCGCAAATCAAAAGTGAATGACATCGTTCGTGCCCTTAAAAAGAATGATTTTAATGCCAGAGGAATCCATTCCGATCTTGATCAAAGTGAGCGAATTGAGGTGCTTAGGGAATTTAAAAATAGAAACATCCAGATTTTGGTGGCTACTGATATTGTGGCCCGTGGCATCGATATTGAAAAGATTGACCTCGTGATAAACATTGATGTTCCCAACGACGCGGAAGACTATGTGCATAGAATTGGTCGTACCGCCCGTGCCCAAACCCAAGGTGTTGGAATTACCTTTATCACCGATGACGATCAGGTTGATTTTCATAAAATAGAAAAACTGATTGAAACCAATATATTTAAAATTCCACTGCCTCCCCATTACGAGGAAGCACCAAAATATGATCCTGAATCAAAAATGAAAAGTGGTTGGGGAAGAAAAAAGGGTGGCAGTAAAAAAGGAGGTGGTAAAAAGCCTCCATATAAAAAGAGAGCTGCCAAAAAGAATTAGGCCCATAATGTATTTGGTTTATTAAGGATAGAACAATTGTGTTGCTGTCATATTCATTTGAACGATGTTTCTAAATTGGGTTTATATTCGGTCATTGTAAGACTTTGTTTCTTTATTTTTAAAAGACAGGACTTATTTAATTCCATTGTCGAGTCTTTTAAGTATCGGAATAAGAGGATTTTGTGTCTTCGGGTGTGGCTCTTGTAGGGGGGTGGAAACTAAGTGTCATGTGAATATGTCTATAGTCTAAATATATAAAATCTAACGATCTGTTATACATCATGTCAGCTCAAATATCACAAATCATAGCTACAGAGTTGCAACTGCAACTAAAACATGTCAACAATACCATTGAATTATTAGAAGAGGGAGCAACCGTGCCGTTTATCAGTCGTTACCGAAAGGAGCGTACCGGAACGATGGATGAGGTCAATGTGGCGTTGGTAAAAGAACGATACGAAAAACTTCAGGAAATTGTTAAGCGGAAAGAGGCTATCTTGAAGTCGATGGATGAGCAGGGAGTTTTAACAGCCGAATTAAAGAAGAAGATAGTTGATACCTTTAATGCAACCGAGCTTGAGGATATTTATCTTCCGTTTAAACCTAAACGTAAAACCCGCGCGGTGAAAGCCAAAGAGAAAGGTCTGGAACCGCTGGCTAAAATATTGATGAAACAATACGAGCGCGATGTGGAAGGGCGAGCTGCCCGGTTCCTGAACAGTGATGTATCCGACTTTGAAGAGGCGCTGCAGGGGGCAAGGGATATTATAGCGGAATGGGTGAACGAAAATGCAGTTGCACGTGATATAGTGCGCTCGGTGTTTGAAAGGAATGCGGTTGTTTCATCCACATTGGTGAAAGGGAAAGAAGAGGAGGGGGTTAAGTACAAGGACTACTTCGAATTTAGCGAACCCTTGAAAAAATGCCCAAGTCATCGATTGCTGGCCATTCGAAGGGGCGAAAAAGAAGGGATTTTAAAGGTGAGCATCTCGCCTGATGAAGAACAGATATTAGATCGATTGGGAAGGTATTTTGTAAAAGGAAATACGGAGTCTTCCGGGCAAGTGGAATTGGCTGTGAAGGATGCTTGCAAGCGCTTGCTGAAACCTTCCATAGAAACCGAATTTTCCAATAGCTCAAAAGAAAAAGCCGATGCCGAAGCCATTTTGGTGTTTGCGAAAAATTTAAGACAGCTGTTGTTGTCTTCTCCTCTTGGACAAAAGCGTGTTTTGGCTATTGATCCCGGATTCAGAACCGGTTGTAAGGTGGTTTGTTTAGATGCACAAGGAAATCTTTTACATAACGAAAATATTTATCCGCACGCACCGCAAAGAGAAACCAAGCAAGCGGCAAAGAAAATATCATCTTTGGTAGATGCGTATAAAATAGAAGCTGTGGCAATAGGTAACGGCACGGCCTCGCGCGAAACAGAATCTTTTATCCGCAGTTTAAAATATAGTCGCGATATCCAGGTGTATGTGGTGAGTGAAGATGGGGCCTCTGTGTATTCGGCGAGCAAGGTTGCACGCGATGAATTCCCTGATTATGATGTTACGGTACGTGGCGCGGTTTCAATCGGGCGTCGGCTAATCGATCCCCTGGCTGAATTGGTGAAAATTGATCCTAAATCAATCGGGGTTGGCCAGTACCAGCACGATGTGGATCAGTCTAATTTAAAAAGTTCACTCGATCAGGTAGTTGAGTCTTGTGTAAATAAAGTAGGAGTAGATTTGAATACGGCAAGTATGCACCTGCTTACTTATGTTTCAGGCCTGGGTCCACAATTGGCCAAAAATATAGTGGAGTTTCGTAAGGAAAATGGTGCTTTTTTGTCCAGAGACCAATTGAAAAAAGTGCCTCGGCTTGGACCAAAGGCATACGAGCAGGCTGCTGGATTTTTAAGAATTACAGAGGCAAAAAATCCGTTGGATAACTCAGCTGTTCATCCTGAATCCTATGGGATTGTAGAAAAAATGGCTAAAGACAATGGCTGTGAAGTGAAGGACTTGATAGATGACAATGAAATTCGATCTAATGTAAGCCTGGATAAATATATCGATGAAAATGTGGGGCTTCCTACACTCAAGGATATCATGATTGAGCTGGAAAAACCCGGCCGCGACCCACGCCAGATTATTAAGGTATTTGAATTTGATAAAAATGTTCGATCTGTCGAAGATCTGTACGAAGGTATGGTCTTGCCCGGTATCGTGACCAATATCACTAACTTTGGTGCTTTTGTGGATGTTGGTGTAAAACAGGATGGTTTGGTACATATTTCTCAACTCGCAAACAAATTTATCAGCGACCCCAATGAGGTGGTTTCTTTGCATCAGCACGTTAAGGTAAAGGTGCTGGAGGTTGATAAGATGCGCAAAAGAATACAGTTGTCCATTAAGGAAGCCGATAGAGAATAGGATTCTATATTGTGTTTGGTTGAGTGGGTTGTTTTGAGGTAAAAGCTGTTCTGTTTTTACGGTCATTGTTGTGCAAGGTTGATGCCAGTCAAGTGGCTTGTGTTTCTGTTGACTTTTATTGCCCATTAATTTATTTATATTTGTGATACTTCGTTCAAACAGATATAAAAATATTGGGATCCAATGCAGAAATTTAATGATTTTTTATTACTTATAGACTCTTATATAGGGAGTGGTGCCTGGTTTGTATACCTTTTATTAGGGGTAGGCATTTTTTTTACGATTTATTTAGGATTCCCCCAGTTCAGATATGTGGGCTATGCACTTAAAATAGTGATGGGTAAATTCGATAGGGAAGATGATGTAGGGGATACATCCCACTTTCAGGCCCTGGCAACGGCTTTGTCGGGAACCGTAGGCACCGGTAATATTGCCGGTGTAGCCTATGCGGTTTATCTGGGGGGGCCGGCTGCCCTGTTTTGGATGTTGATTACCGCACTTATTGGTATGACAACAAAGTTTGTGGAGGTAACTCTATCGCATAAATATCGCGAAAAAGCAGAAGACGGATCCATTTCCGGGGGCCCTATGTACTTCATGAAAAAAAGATTGGACATTACACTTCCTTCGGGTAAAGTGGTGAAAACAGGGGGGGTAATGGCTATGGTTTTTGCAATAGCTACCGTTCTTTCTTCTTTTGGTACAGGTAACTTGCCACAAGTAAATAGTATTTCCAATTCTATCAATGCAACTTTTGGCGTGCCCCATATCATTACAGGTCTCGTGTTGTCAGTTTTACTGGGTATTATCATTATTGGGGGTATTAAAAGGATTGCCCAGGTAACCTCCAGGTTAGTGCCTACGATGGCAGTGATATATTTTATAGGTGCAATTGCAGTTATCCTTTATAACTACCAGAATATTGTTCCATCCATTGTGTCTGTGTTCTCCGATGTTTTTACTGGATCAGCAGCCACTGGAGGGTTTCTTGGGGCAACCATTGCTTTTGCCTTTAACCGGGGTGTTAATCGAGGTCTTTTTTCCAATGAGGCAGGACAAGGGTCTGCGCCGATTGCCCATTCGGCAGCAAGGGCACACGAGCCTGTTTCTGAAGGGCTGGTGGCTTTGTTGGAGCCCTTCATTGATACCATTATAATCTGTTCGTTAACCGGCCTTACATTGTTGGCGTCCGGTGTTTGGACTCAGAAACACCAAAACGATTTCCAAAGGGCTGAAATGCAATTTATACGCGGCGTGTATGATGATGAAGTGGAGACCGACAGAGCTAAACTTAGCGCACATGTAAACAATAAAAATACATTGCCCCTGTTCTCGGGAAAACTTACAGTAAAGGATGGTAAAATAATAGGAGATATATCTTTGATTCATTCTCGCTCTTTGGCTGAAGACGTGTTGGTTTATCAATCAAAGAAACTCTATACCGGACAGTTAAACGTGATAAAAGGAGTTGTGGCAAATGAAAACAAAATCCGTTTTCGGGGTAAATCGTTGATGCACAGTGCTCCACTTACCACGTTAGCTTTTACTAAAAGCTGGTTTGGGGATTTTGGTAAATATATCGTCTCCATCGGATTGCTGTTGTTTGCTTTCTCAACAGCTATTTCCTGGTCGTATTATGGTAGTAGGGCAGTTATATTTCTGGTTGGTGTTAAGGGCGTTAGGTATTACAGGATTGTCTATGTGCTGGGTTTCTTTTTAGCTTCTTTCACCGATACTACCATTATATGGAATTTATCGGGTATAACCATTGCGCTTATGACTATTCCGAACCTAATTGGAGTTTTTGCCTTGCACAAAGAGATGAAATATGAGGTTAATGCATTTTGGGGGGAATATAAAAAGCGCTTTCCCAATGAAAAACTGCCTATATTTTGTAAAGTGGACAAAAAACGATAAGTATAAAATATAAAAAATATGTAAATAAACAAAATATATTATATACGTTAATAAAATACTGATATTTTCTTTTCTTTTTGGCTCTTTTTATGTAAGTTTGTGTTGGTATTTTTGCATTTTGTATATGTAAATGACCCAATTTAAGTTGATTATGAAGGGAGTTAGATTATACGCCGTCGTTATTGGGATGTTTGTCCTTTTGCTGAACCCGCTTTTTATTAGATCGCAGGCTTTGGAGGGGGATGGAATAGACGAGGTTTTTGCACGGATCGATTTTAATACCATTTACTATCCCGAAAAAGCCAAGCTTCAGTTCGATTCTGTAATGTTTTATATGGACACAAAGCAAATGGTTGAATATGAGGGGTATGTGGATTACATCAAAGCTCAGCTTTATTATGGTAACATGCAAGTGGATTCTTCGCTTGCTTATGTGGAAAATGCCTTGTCCTATTTTACTAATAGTGAAAATAATAGATGGTTGGCAAGATGTCAGTTTTTGCTGGGTAATATTGCGGAATCGACTGGGTTGTATGAGCAAGCCAAAATCAATTATTACGAAACGGTTAAGCTGGAAGTAGATCAAAGTAAAATGACCGAAGGTGCCGCATATATCGCTATTGGTAGATGCAAGATGGCTCTAGGCGAATCTTTTAAGGATGAGATTGATAAAGGGATTCATTTGTTGCAAGAAGCATCCGAAATTGAGGTGCGGTTATATGCCGATTTTATGGAGCAGTATTTTAGAATTAATGCCCCGGATGCCCCTGAAAAACTGAATTCTATTGCAAATGAGTATATTAACAGGAAATTGTATGATAGGGCTGTAAGTGTATATAAAATCTTGGCCAGCAGTTATCATGCTCAACTTCAATTTGATTCCGCTCATGTTTATTGCGATAAGGCTATAGAAATCAGTGAAGGCAATAGTGTGGGTAAACTAATTTTACCGGCCTTGTATCAGTTTAAAGGTATGCTATATTTTAAGCAAGAAAAATTTAATATTGCCGATGTGTATTTTAGTAAGTCTTTAAAGCTTTATGAGCAAAACTATCAGTCAAACAGGATGTTATACGTGTATAACTATTTGCACCAAATTGATAAAGCAAAAGGTAACTATTCCAAGGCATACGAAAACCTACAGCAGTATATTGATTGGGTTGAAAAAACCTCTTCTTCCGAAAAAGTTCGTCTCGCTAAGGTGTTGGAAATTAATAATAAAGTAGATTTAATGAAGAGCCAGTTGGTGCAACTGAAGATAGAAAAGAAAGCCAGTGAATTTATGCTGTATTTGGTAATGGTTGTTACATTGGTGATTTTAGCGGGAGTTGGTGTTTATATTTATCTGTACCAGAAAAGTAAAAAGGCTAAGATTGAGGAACTTAATAAAGAATTTCATAATCTATTAATTGGAATCGGAGAAAAACAACTGCTTCAGCATAGGTTAAATAATACTAAAGGTAGAGTGGATCGGCATAGTTTACATTTAGAATCGTTTGATATTGTTGGGAGAGGTGATAATGGTTCGGATGACAGTGAGTTGAGTAGTAATTTTGATTCCTGCTACCTGGAAACCATTAATTTGTTCACCGAAGCATTTCCGCAGCTGACAAGAACGGAAATCCGCTATGCGGTAATGATTTGCTTGAGGTTGCCTATGGAGATTATTTCAAAGGTTCAAAATGTTCAGCCGGCATCGGTCCGAAAAGCTAAACAAAGAATAAGAACTAAATTGAATGTGATCGACAGCCTGGAAGATTATTTGCAGGAATTTAGGGAAAAGCAAATTTCCGACCTTGCAGGATAGTTTTATAGGACACATAATAAATAATACAGTATAAAAAACTGTTCGGTATCGGTCATTCAAATAAACAGTATATAATTAATGTAAGGTGTAATCTAAAAAACATTAAAAAAAACACCTATGTAATGTATTGTTTATGAACCGAATGAATTTTGTCACGCTTTTGTCACGCCTAAAATTCTTCTTATTTGCTTGCTGTAGATGATATTTGTGATAAACAAATTTTAAAAAATCGTTTATCATGAATACTTCAAAACTAATCACAGCTCTTTTCACACTTTTATTAATGTTTTCTTTTACAATAGAATCTTCGGCAACCGAAAAAGAGGATCCCATTGTTATACAACTGGAGAAGCTGGTTAAAGAAGATCCAATAGTTATTCAGCTTGGAGAGTTAACGAAGGAAGATCCAATTGTCATACAGCTGGGTAAGCTAGCTAAGGAAGATCCAATTGTCATACAGCTGGGTAAGCTAGCTAAGGAGGATCCAATTGTCATACAGTTGGAAGAACTCGTTAAGGAGGATCCAATTGTTATTCAATTGTAGAGTTTTGAAATATAAATTGCAGTTATTACGTTACGGTTTAATCTATGGGGGAATAGGATATGGTGATGAATGTTTCGGTAAGTGAAGATATAATGGAGATAGAAATCAACAGGTTTATCACAATTGATGATATTGTTGATACCATAAAGCAATATGCCGATGATTTTAACCATTTGCCATCCAGCCATAAATTAGTGATTAATGCAAAAAAGTGCAGATCAAACATTCGTCTTAAAGATTTGGCTAAGTTAAATGAAGTCAATACGTTGCTGAGTGAAAAATTTGATTTGCTAAAAGTAGCGGTGTTACTTAATGATCCCATGTATACAGCTATTTGTATGGTTTATCAGCAGTTAATTAAGTCGAACCATTACTTTATTCAGGTCTTCTCAACCCATGGTGCGGCGCATAGATGGCTGGGTAAAGACGTATATGGTGGAGAAGCGTATTGAAGTATAAATGATATTTAAAATATAGGTTGCTAAGTAACTTGTTTGTGGTGGTGTTCATATGTGTTTTTGCTATTGATTCCCAAATTGTTGCATTCCTTGAATACCTATCTATCACTAAACAAGGCGTAAGTCCGTTCTGATTGTATCCATAATCAGACGGACTTTTGTTGTATAAAAAAATATGATAAATAAATGAGGGAAATATTACATCTTTTAAATATAATATGATAAATAAAATATTGGAAGTTTGTCTCGAATAATGGGGTTATCTATTAGGACGGAAAAAATGAGAGCTTGTGATGAAGGAAACTTATACGGTACAATTTAAATTGATAAGCGAATACAACCTGGTTGTACAAAAGCATATAGGATTAGTAGAATTAAATAAATTAATTCACCTAACAGAAATACTGTGTGCGAAAGAGGAGGTCACTGCTAAAAAAAACTTTTTAATTGATCTGCGAGCATCAAAGTTTTCTAAGGACATTGCAAAGGTGAAAGATTTCGTATTCTTCTTAAGGGAGAATTTCCCGGCAATTTTAACGAATAAGTTAGCGCTGCTGGCGGATGAGTCGGATCAGGTGGCCATGGCCACTCTGTTTAAAATGTATCAACCCGGAGTGGCACGAAACATACATATTTTTAGCTCGTTGGAGTATGCTTTCCTTTGGCTGAATATTGAAATGTCTAATAGCGATTTGGAAGAATTGATTCGTTGTGCAAAGACTATCGAGTATCCAGAGTATAAATGACAAAGCAGGTGGTTAAATGTGCCGGTTAATCGATGGCTTTATAAAATTCGAGCAAATCATTTAACTTTTGACCGGAACGTTGTAATCCACCTTCCCTGTTCCGGATTGTCCATAGTTCGTCGTGTTTTTTAATTAATGTATCAAGTTCATTGGCTAAAATTTGTAAAGTATCAGGACTAATGTTTTCCGTAGCGAGCTGTTTAGCGTTTAAGCGAGCTAGCCCTAGGTGAATACCATGCTTGGCAAGCATTGCGGCTTGTTTTATTTCATCTACAGTAATTTGAGCGTCGCGACTCATTGGTGCAGATTGATCCAATAGCAGTATAGCCGTGTCGATTTCCTGCTCGGCTTTTAACAGGTTTTTCTTTTTAAGCATTTTTGTTTGATAATGACCTTTCATTGTCCATCTGTATCTGCGCAACATTAAGTGGAATGCATTGGCATTCCCCTCGGGGATTTCGCAAGCAAGGTAGGCATCGCCCAATTTCAGTAAAGCTTTTGTTAGATTACCTGTGCTATCTTTGAAAATGAATTTGTTCAGAGCCGTTGGTATTAATTCCATTGGATCCATCTGGGCATTCCACGAATATGCGGCGCCTGTTGCAAGAGTAGGGTAACAAACGGATAGAGGTTGCCAGTGTCCCCAATCGCCCCAGTTTGTGTTTAAATAACCTTTTGCACCAAACTTCTTGCCGTATTGTGCAGCTCTCCCGAGGTTAGTGAAAGCATCCTTGTTTCTGCCTATGATGGAGCGCCAGGTAGAAGTGCCGGGACATACATAATAGTCTAGGCCTGCCTCTTCAAATTTTGGTAAATTTTCCTCAAAAGGATATTTGCTATCGTAACCCCATACCATGGCGGTCATGTTTTCGGGGATTGACGAAATTAACTCCGGGTGTTTTAATATAATATCGCCCCAAAATTGTGCTTTTCTCCCGTGTTTGTTGACTTCGGAATTAAGTTTTTTTACAAAATCGAGGTATACTTTACCTTTCCCGTGTTTTTGGCATTCCTGTTTCGATAAGCCATTTCCCAATTCCACGGTTTCGTCACATCCTATGTTAAAATACTGGCTACTGAAATTTGGGAGTAATTCAGCATATAATTCTTGCATCAAATCAAAGGATTCCGGAAGTAAGGGGTTTAAACTATGTCTGCTTCTGGTTCCCCAAATAGTATTGCAGTCGGTAGGGCATTCGGCTAAATGAAGGTATTGGTCATGCATAAGCCAATTTTCCATGTGCCCGAACGAATTTTGATTCGGAACCAAATCGATAAATTTGGCTTTGCAATAAGCGTCAATCATCCGTACCTCTTCTGCTGTTATCGGACTGGCGTCTTTCCATACTGTTCGATGGTTTTTATAGGCGAATGTATGTTCGGTATACAGCTGGAACTCGTTAATTTTCCATAGGGCAAGCATATCAATTAATTGGTATAACGTTTCCATGGTTGGTACTTTATCCCGGCTAATGTCAAGCATGTATCCTCTACGCTCGAAATCGGGCCAGTCCGTAATCGACAAACACGGTATTGGCTTGCCGGTATCCTTACTGTATTGCAATATTTGTTGGAGCGTTTGTTTGCCATAAAAAAGAGCCGCATTGTCCCTGCCAACAATTTTTACCGAAGTGGAATCAATGGTTAGGCAATAGGCTTGTTTGTTGCGGAGGGCACTATCGATTTCAAGAGAGAAAGTATTGATCGTAAGCGGGGAAGAATGGGTTTTAACGTCGCCAACTATATCAAAGGGAGAGATGTTTTCTATCAGTTCAATAAAGTTGTGGTTCGGGATAACAGCTCCTTGTATTTCGTTCAGGTATCCTTTATCAATATTTATTTCCCGGGGGGCGGGCAAAAGATAATGCGTCAGCTCTTGCGCATGTGTCGCAAAGAGCGAATTGCACAGGAACAGGGTTATTATTTTTATAAGCTTTGTCATAGATCAAATATGCGATTAGATGTTTAACAATCCAAAAAGTTTTAATTGTTTTAAGGTGAAGCTTTGCCAAAAAACGGAAAAATCGCCTAGGTTGTTTCTGGAAAAGTCTTCCTGGACCTCCTTAAAGGTGGGATTTGTCTTGTTACCTATTGAGCATCTTTCCAACAAGGAGATAAGCCATGGTGCCAATGATGCCTTTATGTTCATCCGGGTTGTTTCGGAGGAGAGATAAAATGTAAGCTCGCACATTTCTTGCGATTTGCCTTTCTTTTTTCGACTGTAATACCTGGCATCCGGTGTGTTTTCCATCCAAATAAGTTTGCTGTTTGGCATGGGTTCTCCTTGGGAGGTGCCGTCAAGTGCTTTGGAAATTAAGTTGTAAGGAACACTGGTATTTGGAACCTTAAATTCGAACCAGTCTTGCAAGGGAAGGTCAAATCCAACATCGTGCATAAAATTAAATAGTGACTTTTTAAGCCCGGAACTGAATTTTTGATGCGGCGCCCCCGTTGGGTCCACGTGTTCCAGGTCATTGTTTGCAAACGGATTTGTTTCCGGGTTCTTTATTTGGACTTGAAATCGGTTTGGGTTTTTTCCAACCGGGCTATGCACTGTAAGCGCAAACTGATGCCAAAACCCTGAGTGTACTATTTGCTGTTCAAAAAGTTGCCTAACTACCTCTAGGGAATCAATCGTTTCTTGCGTAGTTTGGGTGGGGAATCCGTACATCAGGTAGGCATGCGTCAATATACCAGCTTGGGTGAAATTTTTACACGCTAGCGCTACTTTTTCAATGCTAACCCCTTTGTTGATCAAGGATAGAATTCTGTTTGAGGCTACCTCCAACCCTCCCGAAACAGCTATGCAGCCCGATCTTTTTAATAGAATGCATACATCTTTGGTGAAGCTGGTTTCGAAACGCACATTTGTCCACCAAATTACGTCCAACTTTCTGCGGATAATTTCTTTTGCTAAGGCAATCATGAGTGCAGGAGGTGCGGCTTCATCAACGAAATGAAAGCCCGACTGACCGGTAACGGCCATAATCTTTTCCATTTTATCGCAGATGGTGCTTGCGGTTGCAGGTTCGAACCTGGAAATGTAATCTAAAGTTGTGTCGCAAAAGGTGCATCTGCCCCAATAGCATCCGTGCGCCATGGTTAGTTTATTCCAGAATCCATCGCTCCAAAGTCGGTGCATGGGGTTGGTAACCTCAATCACTGAAATATATTGATCTATTTTAAGGTTGCTGTAATCGGGGCAGATGGATTGCCTGAAGGAAATATCTTTATCTTCGGAGTTGTCAATAAATATAACCTCGCCGTTTTTTGTTATGAATGTTCTTTTGAGCGTATCTGCCGATCGTTTGCCTTCGATGTACTCGATGATATTGTAAAGAGGTATTTCTCCATCGTCCAAGGTGATGAAATCTACGTATTCAAATATTCGGGGATCACTTATCGATCGTAATTCCGTGTTAGCATAGCCGCCTCCCAGGCATACTTTGATATTTGGATAGTTCTTTTTTGCAAATTCCCCACATTTAAGCGCAGCAAATAAATTGCCCGGAAACGGAACGGTTAAGGCCAATAGACTTGGTTGTTCGTTTTCAAGATAGCGTTTTAGGATATCCAGCTGAAATTGCACGATAAGTGAGTTGTCCTCGTTTAATTCATGATAAATAGAATCGAAATAAAAGGCAGAGGAACTGAGTCTTTCGGCATATCTGCTAAAACCAAAGTGAGGATCAATGTTTTCTACAATGAAATCCGAAATGTCTTCGAGGAACAAGGTTGCCAGATGTCTTGCCCTATCCCGGATTCCCATGTTCCCAAAGGACCAATCCAAATCATCGGTTTGATCAAAGCGTGATGCTTTCGGTAAAAATGTCTCGGAGCAAATGCTATGGGCAAGCATGTCGTTGTTACCCTGTAAAAATGAAATAACATGGTCAATAGCATGAATGTATTTTTCTTTTAAAGAAATGATTCTGCAGCCATTCTCGGATAGATCGTCATCAATATTATCCACTAAGTCGAATATTTCCCGAAGTCCTCCTTTGGAAAAGATTTTCAAAATTACTTCAAGCCCCAGATCGACTTGAAAAGACTTAATGTTCTTGCTGCCCAGAAAACCCTTTAGATATGGCGAAGCAGGGTATGGTGTGTTCAGCTGCGTAAATGGCGGACTAATGAGAAGTATGTTCGTATCCAATGCTTGTATCATTAATTGTTTCTGCAAAAGTATAAAAATAGTGGCTTAGTATTATTGTCAATACAAAAGACGCTGTAGAATGCGCAGTGATGCTTAAAAAAAGTTAATTAATGTTGCCGGATATCATAAGATATTTGGTATTTGTAAATGTTTTATACTTTTGCGCTGCCTACACTTCACATTGGATTCCGATTCGGATACAATAACTGTATTGTTAATGCCGTTTATTTAACTGGTCAATCACGATACCGTTTCACATTTAACTATTTTTTGGGAGATCTTATTAATTGTAACGCTTGGTGTGCTTGAGCATTAAAGTACTGATAATTAATGGACTAAAATATATTTCTAATTTAGATTTGTTACAAATTAGTTTGAGAGATGTAATTTTGAAACCTTTTGTTTTTACATTCGTTAATGTTGACAAACTGTCAAAATCGAATTGTTAAAGTATGATTTAGATTGACGAATGAAAATTGAAGAAGATGGAGCTGGCTAAGTTTTGGTTTGACCGATAGTTTGATTTTGGGGAAAATTGATGGAAGGTTAAACTAACGATAGCGTTTATTGAAGAAGATAAAAATAAAGAGTGTAAAATTTTCAACGACACAACAACACAACACAACACAATTTTGATATGCTTAAATTTACTTTATTGTCGCTATTAGTTTGGGGACTGGCGATACAAACATCCTTTGCCCAGGGGGGGCAAGCCTGCGACGAAGCAGTATCTGTGCTTCAGGGACTTAATGTTTCAGACAACTCTTTAGGGGATCAGTGGTTTAAATACACTGCAACAACCAACGGTAAAGTTACCGTTTCCTCCTGCGGGCAAACAACAGCAAATACTTACGTAGAGATTTTTGACGGGTGCGATCTAGAGTCGTTTACTTTTAGTGATGATTATTGCGAAACTCAATCGGAAGTTGATTTTGAAGTGATCAGTGGCTTAACATACTGGATATGCTGGAGAAGCGCATATACCAGTCAGGATTTCGAATGGTTTTTGACGGAATCGCAAGCTGCGCAGGGTGAATTTTGTAGCGATCCATTACAAGCTTCAACAGGAAGTATTCAATCTACGGTTCCTACAAATGATTACCGTTGGTTTCAGTTTACTGCGAGTCGTAATGGTAAGATTACCGTGGAAATAACAAACGCTAATGCTGAGGACTGCGAAATTGCTGTCTTTGATGACTGTAGCTATACAACATCTTTGAACAATGATGATAACTGGAATCCGCACAAAGTAGCTATTAATGGAGAATTAGGAAGAACTTATCTTATTGCACTGCATAATTCTACTACTAATACAAGTATCAACTGGAGTATTGGCGAAAGTAATTGGCAGGCAGGCGAAAGGTGCAGCGATGCTATTGATGTATATAACTTGAACGAAGCACCGATAGATCATGATTCAGGAACGGATAAATGGTTTCGTTTTGTAGCTTTTGAAGATGGTGATATAACCATTACTGCAGCCCAATTAACCAGTGAAGATACTTATCTTGAAGTATACGAAGGTTGTGATTCGGAGAGGGTTGCATTTAGTGATGACGCGAATGGTTTGCAATCGGAGCTTGTGTTAAGCGTAACTGCGAATAAAACATACTACATTAAGTGGGACAATATTTTTGAGCCGGAACAATATGCATGGAGTTTAAAAGCAGGTAATCTGTCTACGGCGGTTCCGGAATTAGAAAATACCGGTTATGGCGTATTTCCTAACCCATCAGAGGGTCCTGTTACCATTGATTTAACCGGGTTCGAATCGGACATGGTAACGGTTAGGGTCATGAGTGTGTCAGGAGTAGCGGTTAAAATATTTGATTTGCCGGGAGGTGAAGAAACCGCTTATGATCTATCAGAGCTTAATAATGGACTCTACCAAATCGTATTAGAAGATTTGGTATCTAAAAAAGTGGTTAAGTTCTTAAAGAAATAACATACAAATACACATTTTGGATGATGCGCCTTAGGTTAAATATCTAAGGCGCATTTTTTATATCATTACCATAAGATTTTCAAGCCGTTTTCTCACTTTCGGTTGGTGCCGGCAATTGTCATTGTCTGATCTAAAGCCAATTGTAGCCATCGTTATGCTGTTTAAGTTCAGTTTTTTAAACTAATTATCAACCGTAGCCGGTTCAAATCCTTCCATTGGGCATGCATTAATCCCGGATTATGCATTAGAACTTCGTCATGAACATTGAAAGTGCAATAAAACAAGGCTTTACTGAAACGAGGCATAGCATCGTTCTGGTGAGTTGAAGTGAAGTAGCGGAGTGTCTTGTTTTGAAACAATTTCAATGTGTAATAGAATTTCAAATGCATATTGCGGGTTAAAGACTTGGGTGAAGCTCCAGTCATCTCGAAGATTCTGTTTAAGAATTCATCAACTTCTGGCACCGCCAAGTTACTGTTAGTGGCAAAAAGAACTACTTGCGAAGCGTCTATTACTTGAGGCCTTCCCCAGGCAGCTTCTTTTAATATGATTCTGAGTTCTTTGTTTTCAATTACTATTACCCGAAAGGGTTGCAAGCCATAGGACGAAGGAGTCAGGTTAACCGTCTTTTAAATATGGTATTAACTGTCGTGGTATCGGTTTTTTTAGAAGGGTAATATTGCTGGGTGGCATACCTCTATTTCATATTAATAAAAATTTCCATGAAATTTTTATTAATATTGTTTTCTAATAAAACTTAAACCCAAAAGCACATAAAGTGTTAGGATGTGCAAGAAAAGCAACGCAATTTTCAAAAAAAATAATTGACCACACATTTATTGTGTTTGAAAAGGGAAATTTGACGTTTCGTCTATATTATTATATCTGAATTCGCAAAAGAAAGGTAGTTTTATTCAAATAAAAACATAAACTACTTAAGACTTCATCCTAATGGTCAAATATTATGTGTTTCTGTGAATAGGCGCAAAATTTAAAAAACATTGTAAATTATCGTTATATTTTCTAAAAGAAACTTTAAATTGTACAAATTTTTCAATAAAATTGGAAGACTCCGGGATTAGATGGTATGATGGTAGACAAAACGTCCTGTTTTGTAAATAGAAGGAACGGAAACGTTCTTAAACGATTGAAAAGTAAAACGTCTTTTATTACTGGTATATTTAAGTTAACTATAAATAATTATCATGCAATCAAAACTTCAGGAACTGACGGATAAGCTGTATTCCGAAGGTGTTCAAAAAGCCAACGAAGAAGCTGAATCCATCATTGATAAGGCCAGGCAAGAGGCCGAAAAGATAGTTGGAGAGGCACAACAAAAAGCTTCTGCTGCAATAGAAGAAGCAGAAAAAAAAGCGGCGGAAATACAGCGCAACATTGAAGCTGAAATAAAATTGGCGTCTCAACAGGCCATTTCTTCACTGCGCCAGAAAATTGGGAACAGTATAACCGTCGCAGTGACTAAACCAACCGTGAATGAGGTATTTTCCGATAAAAAATATGTTCAGTCCTTAATCGCGAAATTGGTGGAAGGATGGAGTAAAACGGGTAACTTTGATATCAATATTGTCCTTCCGGAATCAGAAAAAACTGAGTTGGATAAAAAAATCACTAAAAGTTTTGCTGCCGAAATGAACAAAGGTTTGACCTTTGAACTCGATTCGACTGTGAAAGCGGGTTTTAAAGTAGGACCATCAGATGGTAGTTATGTCATCAGCTTTACCGAGGGAGATTTCCAAAACTTCTTTAAGTCTTTCCTACGGTCTAAAACCAATCAATTATTATTTGAAGAATAAACAGCATGGCAAAAAATTATTACTGTCTGGTTGCCGGCTTGCCTGATATTTTATTGGGTGACAAAAAAGTTTTGTTCACATCTATTACCCTCAGGGAAATGCTGCATGAGGAATTGGCTGAACGGGACTTTAGCTTGGTACGTGCATTATATTTGCCTTTCGACCATTACAATCTTATTGATTTATTGTTTTATCAAAAAAAGGAATTCGATCCAAGGGGAAATTATAGCACCCTGGAGCTGGAAACTTTAACGGATAAAAAACGGTTGGAAGCTCTGGAAGATCATGAGTTCCCCGCCTACTTCGTGGATTTTGCAAACAAAATACTGTATGCAGAGGAACCCGTTAAAAGTGCAGATGCTGAGGTGATTTTATTCAGGATGTATTCTGATTACCTAAGGCAATTCTCCAATACGTTTTTAAACGAGTTTCTTGATTTTGAGATCAACCAAAAAAACATATTTACATCCCTTACCGGTCGTAAGTACGATATGGAATATGAAAAAGAGTTGATTGGAGATGGAGAGGTTGTTGAAGCTTTGGTAAAGAGCAGATCGAGGGACTTTGGTTTGGCCAATGAACTGGAGTATGTTGAATCTCTGATTCAGATATATGAAGATGAAAATATTTTGGAGCGCGAGCTTAAAATAGATCGCCTAAAATGGAACTATCTCGACGAAAGCACTTTCTTTAACTATTTTACAGTGGAAAGGGTATTGGCGTTTGTATATAAATTATTGATAGTTGAACGATGGAGGGCCTTAGATGAAGAGGAAGGCAGAAAAATGTTCCAAAAATTATTGAGCGAATTGGAAAGCAGTTACGAATTTCCTGAAGAATATAAATTAAGCCATGGAAAGAAAAAATAAAACCACCGGTGTGGTAGCCGGTATTATAGCCAACCTTGTAATTGTAGAGGTTGATGGACCTGTGGCCCAAAACGAAATTTGTTTTATCCAGCATCCTGAAAGCAAGTTGATGGCTGAGGTAATTAAAATTATGGGTAAGAATGTTTACGTACAGGTTTTTGAAAGTACCCGTGGGCTAAAAGTAGGAGCGAAAGTGGAGTTCGAAGGTCACTTGCTTGAAGTAACCTTGGGACCAGGTATCCTTTCTAGAAACTACGATGGCCTTCAAAATGATCTGGATAAAATGGAAGGCGTCTTTCTGAAAAGGGGAGACTACACCGATCCTTTAGACAGAGAAAAAAAATGGGACTGGACGCCTATTGCCAAAGCCGGTGATGAAGTAAGCGCCGGTTCGTGGCTAGGAGAAGTTCCGGAAAACAGTATGCCACATCGTATTATGGTTCCTTTTAAATTTGAGGGGACTTATTCAGTTAAAAACGTGGTTAAAGCCGGCGAATATACCGTTGATGATGTAGTTGCCACTATTACTGACAAAGAAGGTAATGACATTGATTTGACCATGGTACAAAAGTGGCCGGTGAAGATGGCTGTTAAAGCTTACAAAGAAAAGCCACGTCCGTTCAAATTACTGCAAACAGGTGTAAGGACATTAGATACGCTGAATCCAATTACAGAAGGAGGAACAGGATTTATCCCGGGTCCTTTTGGTACTGGTAAAACCGTGTTGCAACATGCCATTTCTAAGTTTGGGGAGGCGGATATTGTAATTATTGCTGCCTGTGGAGAACGTGCCAACGAGGTGGTGGAAATATTTACGGAATTCCCGGAGTTGGAAGACCCAAGGACCGGACGCAAGTTGATTGAGCGTACAACTATTATTGCCAATACATCTAATATGCCGGTGGCTGCTCGTGAGGCTTCTGTTTACACAGCGATGACGCTCGGAGAATACTATCGCTCCATGGGGCTGAAAGTATTGTTAATGGCCGACTCGACTTCCCGTTGGGCTCAGGCGCTTCGAGAGATGAGTAACCGTTTGGAAGAACTTCCCGGGCCAGATGCCTTTCCAATGGACTTGACCGCCATTATATCAAGCTTTTATGCGCGTGCAGGTTTCGTTTATCTAAATAACGGAGAGTCGGGATCCATTACCTTTAT
Organism: Saccharicrinis sp. 156; assembly: GCF_050589685.1. Taxonomy (NCBI): domain Bacteria; kingdom Pseudomonadati; phylum Bacteroidota; class Bacteroidia; order Marinilabiliales; family Marinilabiliaceae; genus Saccharicrinis; species Saccharicrinis sp. 156. The sequence goes on along the minus strand of NZ_JBNGOS010000057.1, from coordinate 5,397 downwards.
AGGTACTGTGTCGCCAGCCGGTGGTAACCTTAAAGAACCGGTAACGGAATCTACCCGTAAAGCAGCACGTTGTTTCTACGGACTAAACCAGAGCCGAGCCGATAGTAAGCGCTATCCGGCTATCGACCCCATTGACAGTTATTCTAAGTACCTCGAATATCCTGAGGTAATGGGTTATTTAAAGGAGAATGTGGGCGAGAACTGGCTGGAGAATGTAAATAAGACCAAAACTTTGCTGCTGAGAGGCCGCGAGGCTCAGGAGCAAATCAACATTCTGGGAGATGATGGTGTGCCATTGGAATTTCATGAGCGTTTCTGGAACTCGGAATTGATTGATGCGGTTATTCTTCAGCAGGATTCTTTCGATAAGATTGATGCTAACTGTCCAATGCCACGTCAAAAATATATGCTGGAGAAGGTATTAGGTATAACCGATATGAAGTTCAGTTTTGACACTTTCGAAGATGTGAACGGATTCTTTAAGCGTCTTATCAATCAGCTTAAACAGATGAACTATTCCGAGCAGGATTCTGATAGGTTTAAAACTTACGAAGGTGAGTTGGAAGAAATCATGAAAGAACGCTTAAATTAAAAATTATAGATGCATGGAAACGCAAGCATTTCAAAAAGTATATACTAAAATTGCCAACCTGACCAAGGCCACAGTAACCATAAAAGCTAACGATGTTGGTTATGACGAGATGGCGGTAGTGGATGGTCGTATGGCTCAGGTGGTAAAAATTATGAGGGATGAGGTTGTTCTGCAGGTATTTGGCGGTACGGAAGGCATCCCTACTAACGCCGAGGTGGTGTTTTTAGGGCGTCCACCGCAATTAAAAGTAGGAGACCAATTAGCCGGTCGTTTTTTCAATGCTTTTGGCGATCCAATTGATGGAGGCCCGGAAGTGGAAGGACAAGTGGTTGAAACAGGAGGTCCTTCTGTGAACCCGGTTCGCAGAAAACAGCCTTCGCAGCTGATTGCAACCGGTATTGCAGGTATCGACTTGAATAACACGCTGGTAACAGGTCAGAAGATCCCTTTCTTTGCCGACCCGGATCAACCTTATAATCAGGTGATGGCCAATGTGGCGCTTAGAGCGGAAGCAGATAAGATTATTTTGGGAGGTATGGGCTTATCAAATGATGATTATCTGTACTTTAAAAATATCTTCGATAATGCGGGAGCCCTTGACCGGATCGTAAGTTTCGTAAACACAACGGAAGATCCACCGGTAGAGCGTCTTTTGATTCCGGATATGGCATTGACAGCAGCAGAATATTTTGCGGCAGAGAAACAGCAAAAAGTATTGGTTCTTTTGACGGATATGACGCTTTATGCAGATGCCCTGTCAATCGTTTCGAACCGTATGGATCAGATTCCTTCTAAAGACAGTATGCCGGGTTCTCTATATTCTGATTTGGCTAAAATATACGAAAAAGCAGTACAGTTCCCTCATGGGGGTTCTATCACTATTATTGCCGTAACTACGTTAAACAGTGGAGATATTACCCACGCTATTCCGGATAATACCGGGTATATTACCGAGGGGCAGTTGTTCTTACGTATGGATTCGGATATAGGTAAGGTAATTGTTGATCCATTCCGAAGCTTGTCGCGTTTGAAGCAGCTGGTGATTGGAAAACAAACCCGCGAAGACCATCCTCAGGTGATGAACGCAGCGATTCGTTTATATGCAGATGCTGCCAACGCTAAAACCAAACAGGAAAATGGTTTTGACCTGACTGATTATGATGAGCGTACATTACAATTCGCAAAAGAATATTCTCATGAAATTTTGGCGGTAGATATCAATATCGATACAGAGAAGATGTTAGATATAACCTGGGGACTATTCCAGAAAAATTTCTCTCGTGAAGAGGTGGTAGTGCGTCAGGAATTTGTGGACAAATATTGGAAAAAATAAGTACTAAGTTTAAAGTTAAAAGTACAAATGCTTTCAACTTTAAAACTTTAGTAACTTTCAACTTAAGAATATGGCCGTAAAGTTTCAATATAATAAAACCTCGCAGCAGCAAATGGACAAGCAGCTCAAGATACGAGAGAAAGCTTTGCCCACGCTTCAGAACAAAGAAGCTGCGTTGCGTATTGAGGTGAAAAGAGCAAAAAAGCGAGCCGATGAGCTCGGGCACAACCTTGAAACCCAAATGGCTGATTTAGATAAGATATCGCGACTGTGGGGAGAATTTGATATGCAAGCCATATCTATTGAAGATGTGGTGCTGGAAAGCAAGAAAATTGCAGGTGTTCAAACCCCCGTGCTCAAGGATGTTGTATTTAAAAAAGAGCCGTTTGCACTTTTTAGTAAACCGGTGTGGTTTATAGACGGTGTTAAAATTGTGGAGAGTCTGGCAAAGATTGGTATTGAGCGTGAGGTGTTCGTGCGCAAAATGCAATTGTTGGATATAGCCCGTAAAAAAACAACACAAAAGGTTAACTTATACGAAAAGGTACAGATACCTGGTTATAAAGATGCCATCAGAAAGATTAAACGATTCCTGGAGGATGAAGAGAACCTTTCTAAATCGGCACAAAAAATCGTGAAAACGCGCCAGCAAGCGCAGGCAGAAATGGAGGTGGTGTCATGATTATACCAATGTTTAAATATTCATTTTTAGTTCATCATGCGGATTTTTCCGATTTCAAGGGGAATTTGAAAGAGAGAGGTGTGCTGCATGTGGAGGAAAGGGATATTGAGCCGGGTGCCGAAATTATAGATTACGTTCAGTTATTGAACGAAATCAAGCGATATCAAAAAAGTTTTATAAGCAGGAAAGAGGCCCAGCAGGATGTTGAAGTGGATATTCCTCAATCGGGTATAGCGCTTATAGATATGGTGAAAGACAAAAATTCATCGCTTGAGGCACTTCGTCACGAGAAGCAACATTTAATCAAGGAAGTGGATGCCCTGAACCCTTGGGGTAATTTTAGCTGGAAAACAATTCAACTTCTAAAAAATGAAGGTATTGAAACCCGATTTTTTTATTGTTCCGCAAAAAAATATCAGACTGAATGGGAAAGCCAATATAGTATTGCCAAAATCAATGAGGATAGAGGTTTTGTATATTTTGTCTTTTACGATAACGAGAATCAGTCGATAGAACTTGATGCTGACGAAATCAAGATTCCAAAAAAGGACCTGAGCGCTGTGCAAAGGGAATTGAAACTGGTAAAGGATAAAATTCAACGATTGGAAAAAGAACTGGATTTTATTGCAGAAAAAGGAAAGTCAGTATTGGATGAATATGAGCAATATGTTCAGGATAAACTGAATGATGCGAATTTTATTAGTAATGCCAATGAGGAGGCTGAAGGTAAGATAAAAATAATTGAGGGCTGGGTTCCTGAGTCCAAAGATGAAGAGTTTGAGGCTTATCTTAAGAACGAGTCGGTTTATTATTTGCGAGCCAAATCATCTAAATTTGATAAAGCGCCTGTATTGCTTAAAAACGGCAGGTTTTCTAAGTTGTTTGAGCCAATTGGCAAATTGTTTTCGCTGCCTACTTATGCTGAGATAGACTTAACGCCGTTTTTTGCACCTTTCTTTTTCCTGTTCTTTGGATTTTGTTTTGGTGATGCCGGATACGGATTGTTGTTTGTACTGGTCGCAGGAATTGCAAAGTATAAGGTTTCAAAAGATATGAAACCGATCCTGTCATTGGTTCAATGGCTTGGGGCTGCTGCCGTTCTGTTTGGTGCAATAACCGGAACATTCTTTGGAATCAAGTTGATGAATGTTGATATCCCATTTTTTAGCAGAATGAAAGAATCGTTCCTTACAGACGAGGAAATGTTTAACCTGGCCTTACTGTTTGGTTTTGTTCAAATACTGTTTGGAATGGCCATAAAAGTCGCCAATGAAATTCGCCAGGAAGGATGGAAATATTCTTTGTCAGCGGCTGGATGGTTTCTGTTTTTTATCTCTACAGCGGTAATGGTAATATTGGATGCTGTAGGAGGAGAAGAAAAATGGATGTGGTCTGTTGCTCATTTGATATTGATCGGAATAGCCGGATTGGGTATTTTTATCTTTAATAACCCGAAGGGAAATATTCTGTTGAATATTGGGGCCGGATTATGGGATACATACAATATGGTCACTGGATTTGCAGGTGATTTGTTATCCTATATCCGTTTGTTTGCCCTGGGATTATCAAGTGCAATTTTAGGTCTGGTGTTTAATTCTTTGGCATTCGACTTAAGTCCGGATATTCCTGTTGTCGGATGGATTATAACCGCGATAATCTTGATATTCGGGCATGGACTAAATATTTTTATGGCAGCATTAGGGTCAATTGTTCACCCAATGAGGCTTACATTTGTAGAATTTTATAAAAATGCCGGATATGTCGGCGGTGGTGCTGAATACAGACCATTTAAAAAAATAAGTAAATAACCTTTTTAAAAATAACATTATGAGCGCTATTGTATTAGCTTACATTGGAATCGGAATTATGATTGCACTTACAGGAATTGGAAGTGCTTATGGAGTATCAATTGGTGGAAATGCTGCCATCGGAGCAATGAAAAAGAATGCGGATGCATTTGGTAACTACCTTGTGTTAAGTGCCCTTCCCGGTACGCAGGGACTTTATGGTTTTGGAGCCTTCTTTATTTTCAATACTGCAGGTGTTTTAACTGCAGATATTACCTGGGTACAAGCTTCTGCCGTATTTGGTGCCGGATTAGCTCTTGGTTTGGTAGGGCTTTTCTCTGCTATACGCCAGGGACAGGTTTGCGCTAACGGTATCGCTGGAATCGGTGGTGGATACGATGTGTTTGGTAATACTCTGATTCTTGCCGTATTCCCAGAGCTTTATGCTATCCTTGGTTTTGCTGCTGCATTTATGATCAGTATTTCAATCTAAGAATATAATTAGTTAATAAATTAAGAACCGATGGCGTATGTCATCGGTTTTTTTGTCTGCGGATTTTATAAATTAATGCGAATTTTTAACAGCGTTGCGGTTTGGGTTTAAAATTATCCTTGTATTCTTAAAGGCAGGCTTTAAGATTACCGTTGTATTATTAAAAGTTGTAAGATGGTATGTGTGACTCCTCAAGAGCCAGATGGACATAGCAGAAGACATCTTGATAAATAAACAACCCTAGCCTGGGACTAACAATGAATGAGCATTAAATACCTTCGAGAACAAATACGCCGAAGGTTTTTCTCAGACCTTAAAGTGTCAAAGGCCTTTAGGGCTGGTACTTTTATCATTAACTTAATTGTAGATAAGGTTAAAATTATTGTTATTTTAGGTCGAAATTAAGAAATGATTGTTGGAACATTCGATTAGATAGTGCCGGCAAGAAAAGTCGCTTTTTTTACAAAGTGGACAAATCCAAGCTGATTTATTTCAATATTAAAAGAGTTG
>NZ_JBNGOS010000056.1:0-30926 GCF_050589685.1 Saccharicrinis sp. 156 | reverse complement strand
CTAACCATTTTCGGTTACCCAAATCCAAGAGGGGTCAATATGACCGTTGGAGGGGTCAACATCACCGTTATTTCCAATTTACTGTTGAAATTTTGTGTGGTATTTTTTATCATGAAAATAACAGCACATCTACCAGGTATACAGCTATATAAGATTCCATTGATGTATTTTTGACGTACTATGAATATGGATATGATGTAATTTTGTGAGTGTTAATTATTGTTGCAATTGTTAATGTTTGAGCCATATTTGTTCCGAACAATGCATAACAGCCGAGTTACGTATTTGGAAGTATAAGTGAAATATTTTATAGGATTAAAATAATCAAAACTATGAAATTTCATGAATGGTTTTAATCCTTGATTATTGTTAAAAATAAATACCAATTCAAAATTAGATGTATGAAAAAGAGATTATTAGTGAGAAAAATTCTCATTTTATTTTTATGTACAGCTTTTTCTATGAGTATATATGCTCAAGATATTGTTGTAAGCGGTGTTGTTAGTTCCCAGAGTGATAATGAACCAATACCCGGAGTATCGGTAATTGTAAAAGGAACTACCAATGGTACAATTACCGATATTGATGGTAATTATCAATTGACAGTGACTGCCGATGCAATTATTCAGTTTTCGTTTATAGGAATGGAAACACAGGAGATTGCTGTAAACGGAAGAAGCATAATAAATGTACAACTCTCTAACGAGTACTTTGATATGGATGAAGTGGTTGTTGTTGGATATGGAGTGCAGAAAAAGAGTGTTGTTACTGCTTCAATCGCCTCTGTTTCTTCTGAGGATTTGCAAAGAGTAGCTCCAGTTCGTATAGATAATGCATTAAAAGGACTCGCTTCAGGTGTTACTGTTACCACATCATCTGGTCAGCCGGGCTCTTCTTCGCAAGTGCGAATTCGTGGTATTGGTACTATTAACAACAGCGACCCACTCTATATTGTGGATGGTATGCCTATCGATGGTGGAATAGATTACTTAAACCCTAGTGATATCCTATCTGTTGAAGTGCTTAAGGATGCCGCATCGGGAGCCGTATACGGAGCTCGTGCAGCCAATGGAGTTATTTTAGTAACTACAAAAAATGGAAGCAAAGGTAAGATAAGTGTAAATTATGATTTCTCTAGAGGTTGGCAAAACAAATGGAATAAAAGGGATGTACTAAATGCTCAACAATATGCATTACTGATAAATGAAGGTTTGGTTAACTCGGGCGAAGAGCCTCGATATAGCGATCCTTATGCTTTGGGAGAAGGTACGGATTGGCAAGACTTGATATTTTATGACAATGCTCCTGTAGAAAACCACCAATTGAGTGTAAGTGGAGGTAGTGATAAAGTATTATATTATTTTTCTGCAGGATATTATAAACAAGATGGTATTGTAGGTGGAAACTTCGATCGTTCTAATTATGAGCGATTCTCATTAAGGTCGAATACTACCTATAATATTCTGGACGATGAGAGCCGTAACTTTTTAAATAAGTTTAAAGCAGGTATAAATGTTGCCTACACCAGAATAAATTCCAAAGGAATTGGAACAAATTCTGAATATGGTTCATCCCTTGGAGGAGCAATTTCATTTTCGCCACTGTTAGGTTTATATGAAGAGGATCAGGAAGCTGCAGCCGCGCTTCATCCAACAGCAGTGCGCGACCCGGAGAACGGTTTAATTTATACAATAGCCGGCGATGACTATAACGAAATCACTAATCCAGTTGCGCAATTAGCTTTGCCAGGAGATGAGAACAACACCGATAAATTTGTATCCTCTTTTTGGGGCGAACTGACCATCTGGGATAATTTAAAGTTTAAAACGTCATTTGGAACTGATCTTGCATTTTATGGAACTGACGGCTGGACGCCTGAATATTACCTGGGTAAATCTGCCTATTCTGATTACTCACAGGTTTGGTCTAGTATGAATCGTAGTTTTGTTTGGCAGGTTGAAAATATTTTATCTTACGATAAAAGCATTGCCGGTAAACATAATTTTAACATATTATTAGGGCAGTCTGCTAAACAAACGACTGGTCGTACCTTAAGCGGGAGTAATAAATATATGGTAGAAGAAGATGGCGACAAGGCGAATATTGATTTTACTACCGGTACAGCTGCAAACGGAGATCAAACAGCAGGAGGAGGTGCTTGGAGCCCACATACATTAGCTTCATTATTTGGCCGACTTAGCTATAATTTTTCAGAGAGATATATGTTTCAGGCAACCATTCGTAGAGATGGATCTTCTAACTTTGGTACAGGAAGTAAATACGGTGTATTCCCTTCAGTTTCATTCGGGTGGAATATCACAAACGAGGCATTTATGGAATCACGACCTGAGTGGTTTACCTCTTCAAAATTAAGAGCCTCATGGGGTAGGAATGGTAATGAAAATATAGGAGCTTTTGGATATACCGCCCTAACTTCTACTGGAAACAACTATGCTTTTGGACCTGGGGAGGGAACCTTAGTGAATGGAACAAAAGCATCAGGATTAGCCAATACTTCTTTGGCGTGGGAAGAATCTGAACAAACCGATATTGGTCTTGATTTCGGATTCCTACAAAATGCATTGACATTTACGGTGGATTATTACGAGAAAAAAACCAACGGAATGTTAATGACTATGTCCATCCCTTCATATGTAGGTGAGTCAAAACCAACGGGTAATGTAGGAGATATGAAAAACAAAGGGGTTGAGTTTGATTTAGGATACAGGTTTAAAGCTGGCAAATGGAACTTCCGTATTAACGGAAATGCTTCTTACCTTGAAAACGAACTCGTTAACCTTGGAAACGCGGATGGATTTGCAAATTATGATACTTATGCCAATGTCGGAACAATTTCCAGGGCAGAAAATGGCATGACCTTTCCGTTCTTTTATGGATATAAAACAAACGGAATTTTCCAGAATTACACAGAAATTGATGCGTATACCAATGATGAAGGTGCGTTAATACAACCCAATGCAGTTCCTGGTGATGTAAGGTTTGTGGATGTGAATGGAGATGGTTCTATCGGTGATGACGATCGTACTATGATAGGTAAAGGTATGCCGGATTGGACTTATGGTTTAAACTTTGGTGTTGATTTTAAAGGATTTGATTTTAGTATGATGCTTCAGGGTACTGTAGGAAACGATATATATGATGCTACCCGACGCACCGATTTACGCTATATCAACCTGCCTGCGTATATGTTGGATCGATGGACAGGAGAAGGTACTTCCAATACGATTCCACGTTTCTCATTTTCCAACAATAACGGCAATTGGTTATCATCTGACCTATACGTTAAAGATGGTGATTATATGCGTGTTAAAAACGTAACATTAGGATACACTTTACCAGAGAATTTAGTGAAGAAAGTATTCATTACAAAATTACGTATATATGCTTCTGCGGAAAACCTTTTCACTTTCACAAAATATGAAGGTTTTGATCCGGAAATTTCTGCAGGAGGTACTTCTCTTGGGATTGACCGCGGAATTTATCCTCAGGCAAGGACATATACTGTTGGCGTAAACCTATCATTTTAACGATTAAAAACTTAAAGTAATGAAAAATAAATATATTTTAATTTGCAGCATATTTTTCACTTTCCTATTGGGGTCTTGTAAAGAAGAGTTCCTGGAAGTTGATTCTGCAAGCAGCGTATTGATTGATGATTATTATACAACTGAGGAACGTATATTCGAAGCGCTCGTCGCTGCTTATGATCCGTTAGCCTGGACAGATTATGCATGGGGACAATTTACGCAACTCAACCTGGTATCAGATGTGATGTCCGATGATGTTTATGTTGGGGGTAATGACCAGGGCGACCAACCTTTTTTGCATAAAATGTTTAATTACGAAGCTACCCCCGAAATTGTTTGTAGCGATTTATGGACAACATTTTACTCGGGTGTAAAACGTGCTAATGCAGTGTTGGAATACATGGATGATGTGGAGGATATATCAGATGAGACCAAAGCACTTTATCTGGCAGAAGCCAAAGTCCTGCGAAGTTACTACTATATGTGGCTATGGAAACTTTGGGGAAATATACCCTATTATGAAGTAAATTTGGATTTTCCCTACACAACTCCTCAATTAACGGCTGATGAAGTATATAACGGTATAATTACAACATTAGAAGATGCGATTGATAATGGAGGATTAGCGATAAAAACTACTTCTGAGAATACAGGACGAGTGTCTCTAGCTTTTGCTTATATGATATATGCTGAAGTTGTTATGTATCAAAATGATGAAAGCAAGTATTCAACAGCATTAGCTTATATGAATGAAATCATATCGAGCAATCAATATTCCTTGAATAGTGATTTTGCGAATATTTGGGAAGCAAGTGGAGAATGGACTGAAGAATCGATCTTTGAAGTCAACTACTTTAGTGTGAATGGAGGTAAGGATTGGGGAGCAGCCATTGAAGATGGAGGAACAGTTTATCCTAAACTTATCGGCATTAATAATTTGTCAGGAAGCCCTGATTTTGACGGAGGTTGGGGATTCGAACCTGTTCGTCAGGAAATATATGACCTGTATGAAGATATGGATCAACGTAAAAATGGTGGCATATTAAACATGGTCAGCTATGCAGCACAAACAGGAGCAACTTATGAGGGACGTTATCAAGATACGGGTAATTTCTTAAAAAAATACCTTCCTCGTACGAATGGAAATGCCGATTATTCAGGTTCTCCTGATATGAATTACAACAATAACCTTAGGGTGTATCGTTACTCCGAAACACTATTAAATGCTGCGGAATTGCTAGCCAATGGGACATCAGGTACAGGAAGCGCACAGACTTATTTGGATGAAGTGAGAACCAGGGCAGGTGTTGCCAGCGTTAGTGCAACTGTTGATAATATTATTGCCGAACGCAGACTTGAGTTTGTTGGAGAAGGTAAACGTTACTGGGATTTAATTCGCAGTGGAAAAGCGGCTACAACGCTCGTTCCAAACGAATATAGAACAACTACCTGGACTGAGAATAAAAAATACTTACCTATACCACAGTCAGAGATGGATTCAGATAGTGGTTTAGATCAAAACCCATATTAAAACGTAATTAATTATGAAACGACCATGAACTTTATTAATCATAAAGTACACAAAGGAGGATGATTAAAAAAGTTCATGAGAGTTCCTGAATGTGCAGAAATATTTGGCACATTTTCTTACGACAAAAATTTTAAACAGATGAAAAATATATCGATTAAATATTTCGGATTCATTTTGTTAATTTCCTTAGGAATGGTTTCTTGTTCACAAGAAACCTATGACAACCAGGAAATTGTGACAGAACAAATGTTGGATGCAACATTTACTATAACTGAACTTTCTGCCAATAACTACCAAATTACAAGTAATAGTAATGACTATGTTATTAATAATTACTGGGACTTAGGTAATGGTACTGGTTATTCATCGGGTAAAAATACATTTAAATTGTTTTTACCGGATGCAGGCGAATATGAAATTAAACATAAAGTTACGGGAGCGGGAGGTATTTTTAGCACTGAAGAAACAACTTTAGTAACGGTGCCCACTTCTGATCCAGTCGCTGGAAATCTAATTAAGGGAGGAAAGTTTAATACAGATGATGACATTGCCGAATGGAGCATTGGTGGAGTTCCTGGTGGAAGTGGCATTTGGACATTTGCTGACAATAAAGCTACCTTAACTGCATCTGGATGGAGTGGCCAAGGAATCTATCAGGCAATAGAGGTGGAAGAGGGACGTAGCTATCAAATAGATATGTATATAAGTTCTACATCCGGCTGTACGGATACATGGTTTGAGGTTTACTGTGGATATGTCGACCCGGCTACCATATCGGGGGATTACTCCGATGGCGGATCTCTTTTAGCCATAAATACATGGGCTGGTTCGGGTACGAGCGCCTTTGGACAAATGTTTACTACTATTGCAACGAACCCTGAAGCCAATGGGCTATTTACAGCAACAGCTACTGGCACAGCATATTTGGTAATAAGAGGAGGAGGAAGCGACATGCAGGACGGTATCTCAGTGACAAATATTGAGTTAAGAGGAGTTTCTGAATAATTTGCTTTGATAATGAGGATGTCCTGAATTAACTTTCAATATATCAATAAAATCACATTTTATAATTCACATCAAGGGCACTTCCCCCCTATTCTTTGGGATTGGATAGGGGGAAGTACCACACCGAAGGTGTGGGGATGGAAATATAATCTGTCATTATTTAAGGGCATCCTCAATTTTATTTTAATCAAACTCAGGTTAATAGTGTGTTTATCAATTAACAAAAAGATCTTTTGGGAAACGAATAATTCAAATCAATTATGTATAAAATTTTAACAATATTTTCTATTCTTTTTCTATTACTTGGGTGTAGTGATGAAGATTCTGCTGTAGATCAAGAGATCGTTATTGATATATCACCTGATGAGTTAACTTTGTCGTCTGAATCTTCTTCCCAAACAATTACGGTAACTTCAAGTGCCAGTTGGGCTGTTTCATCCTCTGCCGATTGGTGTACAGTTTCTCCAACTGAGGGATATTCTGGAAAAACAAACGTTACGGTTACAACAACAGCAAATGAAGGATTGGAAGATCGTTCTGCAACGATTAAATTTAGTTCCGTTACCTATATTAAAGAAATTTCGCTTGTTCAATCTTTTTTAATCCAGGAAGTAAATATTACAGATGAAGCATTTAAGACATACACCCTTGAACATTTGGACACCAATGAAGATGATATCTTTAGCTTAGACGAAGCAGCTAAAATTAAAACATTGGATATAAGCGGCTTGAACATTAAAAACTTAACTGGTATAGAAAGCTTTTCTACACTTGAAACATTGGATTGTAGTAACAACCAAATAGACGAGATGGATTTATCAGAATTAGGCGCATTGACCAGTCTGAATTGCTCATCTAATCAACTTTCTGAAATAAACATCAGACAAAACATCAACCTGTTAAATTTAGATTGTACCGATAATCAAACATTATCGTCTATCTATGTTTGGACAGGGTTTTCTCCCGGTGCTAATTTTTTAAAGCCTGAGAGCGCAGTTTATGTACAACCTGTAATATCAACGCCATTAGGATATTCACTTGTATGGCAGGAAGAGTTTAACGATGCTTTAACACAGGATGGTCGTGCCGCTATACCTAATACCGATATGTGGTGGTACGAGACGGGTGACAATGGTTGGGGTAACAATGAAATTCAAAACTATATTGCTGCCGTAAAAGGAGCAGACACATGTGCTACAATTTATGACGGCTCGTTAAAAATTATTGCTAAAAAATCAGGGAGTGAAGTACTGTCCATTCGAATGAACACCATTGAGAGTTGGACTTATGGATACTTTGAAGCACGTTTGAAGCTTCCTGTAGGAAAAGGTACATGGCCGGCATTTTGGATGATGCCTAAGAACTTTACTTCATGGCCTGGTGATGGTGAAATAGATATTATGGAAGAAGTTGGTGCAAATCCAAATCATGTATCTTCATCTATTCACTGTACCGCTTACAACCACTCTTTAGGTACTCAAAAAACTGCCGAAAAATATATTCCAACCGCAGAGTCTGAATTTCATGTTTATGCAGTAGAATGGACCGAAGACTATATTAAAGGTCTTATTGATGGTGAAGTTTATTTCACGTTTAATAACGACCATACGAATAATAAAGACACATGGCCTTTTAATGAACCATTTTACTTAAAGCTAAATCTTGCCTGGGGAGGAGATTGGGGAGGATACCTGGGTGTTGACGAATCGGCCTTACCCACAACGTACGAGATTGATTATGTACGTGTTTTCCAGAAAAACTAATTAAAAATAGATTCAGCATATATGAAAATAAATCATCTTATAGGAATAGCAGCTATGCTACTATATAGCTGTACAAGTCCATCGCTCAAAAATACGCAGACTGAAGACTTAGCGCACATGAAGACATTTGATGGGAATGCTCGAAAAATTGAAGTATTCACAAGTTCAAAGGATTCAAATTTAAAGCTCACTCGAACAGCCAATATCTCTTTTGCTAAAGCAGAACAACCATTAGAAACTGGCAATTCTGTATTTGTTAACCCAACTAAAACTTTTCAATCTGTTTTAGGTATTGGAGGTGCAATTACTGATGCTTCATCTGAAGTTTTCGCCAAACTGTCGGCCGAAAAACAACAGAAAGTATTGGACGCTTATTACGGCAAAAACGGTATTACTTATTCCCTGTTGCGCACACATATCCACAGTTGCGATTTTAGCAGTAAAAGTTATACCTATGTTGAGGAAGGCGATAAAGATTTAGAATCTTTTTCTATCGAACACGATCATGCATTCCGAATTCCCTTTATAAAAAGAGCAATTGCTGAAGCAGGAGGAGAAATGACCATGTATGTTAGTCCATGGAGTCCTCCTGCTTTTATGAAGGATAACAACAATATGTTACGGGGCGGTAAATTACTTCCTGAATATTATCAATCCTGGGCTAACTATTACGTTAAATTTATTCAGGAATACGAAAAAGAAGGACTGCCAATATGGGGGTTAACCATCCAGAACGAACCAATGGCTGTTCAAACCTGGGAATCATGTATATATACAGCGGCAGAAGAGCGTGATTTCTTAAAAAATTATCTTGGACCAACCATGGCGCAAGCCGGTTTGGGCGATAAAAAAATTATCGTTTGGGATCACAACCGTGATTTGATTGTTGATAGAGCCAATACCATTCTGAATGATCCGGAAGCTGCAAAGTATGTGTGGGGTACTGGTTTTCATTGGTATGAAACATGGAGAGGAGGAGAAGCTATGTGGCGAAACCTGGCAACCATACAAGAGGAATTTCCGGATAAAAAGCTCATGTTTACCGAAGGGTGTAACGAAGGTTTTACCCAGGATGGATACCAGCGATGGTCGAACGGAGAGCGGTATGGAGAATCGATGATAAATGATTTCAACAACGGTACCGTAGGTTGGACCGACTGGAATATCCTACTGGATGAAAATGGGGGACCAAACCATGTTGGTAATTTATGCTTTGCCCCGATACATGCCGATACGCGAACCGACGAACTTATCTTCACCCCTTCCTATTATTTTATTGGGCATTTTTCAAAATTTGTTCACCCGGGCGATAAACGAATTAGTACGGCTACCAGCTTTTCAAGATTGCTGAGCACTTCTTTTATGAAACCAGATGGTAAAATTACAACTGTGGTAATGAATAAGTCTGATGAAGCGGTTAAATACACCTTATATATAGATGGTTATATGGCTGTTGTTGAAATGCCTGCACGTTCGATACAGACTTTAATATATTAATAGAATCCCTGGCAGGTATATAAGCATCTTAATAAAATTATTTGTTACTAATTTAATTACGTAATAACCCATGAAATCACTAAAAAATATTGTAATTCATTTTGCACTCATCGGATTTATATTTTCTGCTTGCTCATCACCTAACAAATACAAGCTCGTTTGGGAAGATGAGTTTGAATATACCGGTTTGCCCGATTCTGCCAAATGGGATTACGACCAGGAAGGAAATCAATCTGGGTGGGGTAACAAAGAAGAACAGTTCTATACCAAAGCGCGAAAAGAAAATGCCTGGGTGGAGAATGGTATTTTAAAAATAACGGCCATTCAAGAACAATATGAAGATAAGAACTTCTCCTCTGCCCGATTAATCTCAAAAGCCGATTGGCAATATGGAAAAGTTGAAGTACGTGCCAAGTTACCTGATGCAAGGGGAACATGGTCAGCTATATGGATGATGCCAGGTGGGTGGTCGTTCGATGATGGTAACTGGCCAGATATCGGAGAGATAGATATTATGGAACATGTGGGGCACGATTTAGGTGTGATTCATGCTTCGGCACATTCAAAAGATTATCAATGGCAAAAAGGGACACAAAAAACGGATACAATTAACGTCGGTAATGTAAATACACAATTTCATTCTTATATCCTGGAATGGACGCCTGACTTAATGAAGGCCTACGTTGATGATAAGCTTTATTTTACCTATCGTAATGAAGGATTGGGTGTGGATAAATGGCCTTATAACAAACCATTTTATTTGATTTTGAATATAGCCGTTGGGGGAGCATGGGGAAGTGTAGAAGGAATCGATTCAAGGGCTTTCCCGCAAACCATGGAAGTGGATTATGTTAGGATCTATCAGAAATAAAACTGTTATAGTATATAGAAGAAAGTACAACGTTTTAGGGCATACTGTTTATCGATTTTATTTTTTAAGAACGGATGAAAAAAACAATATTAATACCCATTTTGGGAATGCTTATTTTGGCCTCTTGTAATCAAAATAAAAAACCATCCAGCAGATTAGAGGGAGACTGGGATGGCTGTGTTGTAGGTATGTTTACAGCAGCCGAAAATGGTTATTTCCCAGGTGACGGAATTAAAGCCATCACAGGGTTTGAAGAACTTATTGAACATGAAGTGGGTTCTGTAGTTTGGTTTCCAACATGGGATGATCCTTTTCCTGTTGAAGCCTGCGAAGAAGCAAGAAAAAAAGGCATTATACCACATATAACCTGGGAACTGTTCTGGCCATCAAAAAATCCTAATCATACCAGAAATATTGATCAGTATGAAGCAATGGATGAAGTGCTGGCAGGTAAACACGATGCGTATATCGATCGTTTTGCATTGGCCGCCAAAGAATATGGTGGAGTTGTACTCAATCGTTTTTTACATGAGTTTAATGGGAATTGGTATGTATGGAGCGGGAATAAAAACGGACGCGAAGATGGTGGGCCAGAGAAAGTAATTAAGGTATGGAAATATGTTGTGGATAGATTTAGGGAAAATGGAGCATATAATGTGAAGTGGTTATGGACTCCGCATGGTCCTTCTGCCGATCTTTCATGTGAGGCATGGAATGATATAGAAAATTATTGGCCGGGTAGTGAGTATGTGGATTGGATTGGGTTGGATGGATATAATTTTTATCCCAAAGACCCATGGGGAGGAGAAAGGCCTTATCGCGATTTTGATAATAATTTTAAAGAACTTTATGAGGCTTGTGCAAAGTTAGGTGAGCAACCCATGATGATCGCAGAATTCGGGACAGGTGAATTTGTATACAATAACCTTACAAAAGCCGACTGGATCAAAGATGCTTTTAACAAGATAAAGAATGACTATCCGCGGATTAAAATCTTTACCTGGTTTCACATTAATAAAGAGTGTGATTGGCGGGTAAATTCAAGTGATGAAGCATTAAGCGCGTTTAAACAAGCTATGAAAGATCCTTATTATATAGCCAGTCCGTTTTAATATTATAAGATTCTAGGGGATAAGCGTTTTATTACTGTAACTGTTAATTATAAGCAGCTTCATGATGAAAGCTCAGGAGAATATAATTCAGCAAAAAGTAGGGTGTGGTAACCCATTGCCAACTACTTGCTTTGATAGAAAAAGAAGTAGTTTGGTTATATGTAACCGATAAGGAGGGGACATTGCAATATCCGGGAAAAGAATTTAAATACGTAATCCCTGCCTGTCTTCAGACAGGGATTTTTTAATGCATAAGGTGGGTTTAAAAGAATCAAATAATAAATAAAATAACGGGATATGAAGAGATTAAGCATATTACTCATTGCTGTTGCAACAGTTTTTATTTTTAATGCAGGCAACACTGCACCGTCTAAATCTTCTGGAGATAGTGTCGATAAAAAGGTGGAAGAGTTATTATCAAAAATGACGCTGGAAGAAAAAGTGGGTCAAATGGTTCAGTATAGTGGATTTTGGGATGCCACCGGACCTGCACCTGAAGAAGGTGCCGAAAAATTGAAATATGAACACGTCAAGCAAGGAATGGTCGGTTCGTTTTTGAATGTTAAAACGGTTAGTCAAATAACTGAACTTCAGAAACTGGCAGTTGAGGAGTCGCGTCTGGGCATACCGTTGATTTTTGGTCTGGATGTAATTCATGGTCAAAAAACATTATCTCCAATCCCTTTAGCCGAAGCTGCCAGTTGGGATTTAGAAACGATTGAAAAGTCTGCAAGAATAGCTGCCACCGAAGCAGCAGCCAGTGGGGTAAACTGGACTTTTGCACCTATGGTAGATATTTCGCGTGATGCACGATGGGGTCGTGTAGCTGAAGGAGGAGGCGAGGATACCTATCTGGGAAGTAAAATTGGAGTTGCCAGGGTAAAAGGTTTTCAGGGTGAAGATCTGTCAGCCATCAATACGGTTGCGGCTTGTGCTAAACATTTTGTGGCTTATGGCTTTGCCGAGGCCGGAAGGGAATACAACACCGTTGATATAGGGACTGCAACACTTTACAATGAGGTATTGCCTCCTTTTAAAGCGGCCGTTGATGCAGGAGTAAAAACGGTAATGAATTCATTTAACATCTTAAATAGGGTTCCAACTACAGGAAATGCATTTTTACAACGCGATATTTTAAAAGGCAAATGGGGATTTAAAGGTTTTATTGTATCAGACTGGGCCAGTGGAGCCGAAATGGTTTCGCATGGCTATGCCCGCGACCTGGAACACGCAGCAGAGTTGGCTGTCAATGCAGGTTCTGATATGGACATGGAATCGTATGCTTATGTAAAGCACTTGGTTAAACTGGTGAATTCAGGTAAGGTAAAAGAATCTGTTGTAGATGAGGCTGCAGGCAGGATTCTTCGCTTAAAGTATGAACTAGGTTTATTTGATGACCCCTATAAATATTGCGATCTGGAAAGAGAAAAAGATTTGCTTTATCACAAAGATCATCAGGAAGTAGCTTTGGATATGGCACGAAAATCGATTGTTTTATTAAAAAATGAAGGAGAACTGCTCCCTTTAAAACAACAACAAAACAAAATCGCAGTTATTGGTGCTTTGGCTGATGATAAAACAAGTCCTTTAGGAACATGGAGAGTGGCTTCTGATGATAATACAGCTATTTCAGTAATCGAAGGTTTGGGTAAGTATACCGATCATTTTAAATATGCACGAGGTGTTAATTTAGTGGATGGGCCGGTGTCTTTTTACCAGGAAGTTAAAATTAATAATAGCGACAGGTCGGGTATTGAGGAAGCTGTACAACTGGCCAGGTCATCTGAACTTGTTATTATGGTGTTGGGCGAGCATGGTTTTCAATCAGGCGAAGCGAGAGCACGTACCAAACTTGACTTGCCGGGTTTGCAGCAAGAAATGCTTGAAGCTGTTTATGCGGTGAATAAAAATATTATTCTGGTACTGATGAACGGGCGTCCTTTAGCGCTGCCCTGGGCTGTTGAACATATACCAACTATTGTTGAGGCCTGGCAATTAGGAACACAATCGGGGAATGCGATCGCCGATGTGCTGTTTGGCGCATACAATCCTTCCGGTAAACTTCCGATGACTTTCCCCAGAAGTGTAGGTCAATGTCCCATTTATTATAATCACTTTAAAACCGGTAGACCTGAGAGTGTAGGCGATGTTTTTTGGTCTCATTATATTGATGAATCAAATGCGCCATTATTTCCTTTTGGTTTTGGTTTAAGTTATTCAAAATTTGAGTACGCTGATTTAGAGGTTCAGGTTTTAAGCTCTGAAGAAGTTAAAGTAAGCATTAAGGTCAGTAACATATCACAGTTGGATGGTGAAGAAGTTGTACAACTGTATATCAGAGATCGGGTGGCTAGCACTGTTCGTCCAGTTAAAGAGTTGAAAGGATTTGAAAAAATTCTAATTAAAGCTGGTGATCAGTCCATCCTAGAATTTAAATTGACAGCAAAAGAACTTGGATTTTATAATGAGAAAGGCGAATTCTTGGTAGAGCCCGGCGTTTTCGATGTTTGGGTTGGACCTAGTTCGGCCGAAGGATTACATGAATCATTTATACTGAATTAAAACCAATAAAATACACTACCACAAATGGACGAGTTTAGTTTGATAGGCTCGTCCATTGTTTTTATGTCTACAAAACATTTGTTAGTCATTCCTTACGACTGTGATTATTTTGACCAACATGATTTGTCAGTTTATTCAAATTATTGGTCTTACGGAACTAAATTTGACATTCCCTCAATTAACCTGCAATATGCCCTAGAAATTCTATTACACATTGAAATTCCTTTAAAACAAGACACTTCGTTGCACCACCTCAGCTCACCAGAACGATGTTATGCCTCGTTTCAGTAATGCCTTGTTTTATTGTACTTGCAATGCTCATGACGAACCTCCAATACATAATCCGGGTTAAACAGTACTACTTACAATTAGAGTCTCATATAATCTAGGTTAAAAGAGATTAACTGACCAATATAAAGACTTAATGTGGTCACGAAATGATTATAATGAAAGGTTAAAATAATTGCTAAGGATGCTGGAATTGATGTAAAACAGACCTCTTATGTTTCTCGCCATTCATTTGCTTCAATTACCATTAACAAAGCAGTTCCTGTTACCCCAATAAGTGAAATGTTAGGTCATCAAAGTTTATCTACAACGCACATTTATCTTACCACTCTACAAAAAGATATTATAGACGGTATTACGAAGATTAAGTCTATTAATGCGCTTGTGCGCCTGGAAATATCAACTTATCCCATTTTGGAGTGAGTGGCTTTATGCCGGAAGCTTTTGAAAACCCGTAGGGCCTGTCTTTTGCAAACGTAGATGCCTTTATGGCCGGGTTTGGATTTTACACTACCAATCTTCATAATTGTCTCTTTTAACGTATAACAGTAAAACTAATTTATGAGACTGATAGGAATAACGTTGGATGCAAAAGGTCAATTTGTATTGCCAAAACGCTAGTTATACAAGACAGCAGTATTTCATTCACTTAGTTTTCTTCAAGTTATAGGGGATAAAGTAAATTTTAATCAGAAAAATGCATTGATGTAAATTATATATTATGTATATTTATTTCTGGATTTAAATTCTACACCAACCTATGAACGAACATGAGAAACTCCGACGTTTATTAGAAATGTTAATTTTTCTTTCCTCTGGATTACGCTATACAAAAGATGAAATAATACAAAGGTTTAACTTAAGCGAGAGAAGTTTTTACAGATACATAAGAACATTTAGAAATGCAGGATTTATAATATTAGTGCCAAAAGAAGGCAGGTACTTTATCGATAAAAAAAGTCCATATTTTAAAGAGATAGACGAATTACTGCATTTTTCAAAAGAAGAAGCTTATATCCTTCAACAAGCAATCCATAGTATAAGCAACGTAAATCTGTTAAAGCAAAATCTTATTGAAAAATTATACGCTCTGTATAATTCTGAGAGAGTGGCAGATACTATAACCAAGATGGAGCACTCCAAAAATATTCATGAGATAACTAAAGCAATAAAACAAAAGAAAAGAGTATTACTGATTGGCTATCAGTCTGCCAATAGCAATGCGAAAAAAGATAGGGTGGTGGAACCGTTTAAATTTACCTCCAATTTTATTGCTACATGGGCTTACGATGTAGAAAGCAATTGCTGTAAGATTTTTAAAAATACGCGTAGTGCATCCGTAAAAATTTTGAAAGAGAACTGGAATCATGAGCCATTTCATGTGGCTTTACCTATGGATGTTTTCCGGATTAGTTCAAAAGAGCAAACTGAGGTGAAACTTAAATTATCGGTTAGAGCTAGCGAACTGCTAAAAGAAGAGTATCCATTGGCAGAACAATTTATTACCGTAGATCCACATGATGATTGTGTTTTTACTGCTCCTGTTTGCGGTTTTGAAGGTGTTGGGCGTTTTGTAATAGGTTTATGTAACGATGTAGAAGTAGTCTATCCCAGAGAATTGAAGGATTTTATAAAAACTAAAGTAAAAAATATTCTGACTGACAGTAGTTGGCAGTAACGTCTTTTTTATTCGCATATAATTTATTGAGTTGGATTTAATTATAAGAAACTATTAAATGAGATTTGAATTAAGCCTTAACCGCACCACAAAGCAGCGAATGTTGCCCATGGATTACCAGTATTACATTAGTGCCTGGATTTATAAGGTGCTAAAACAAGCCGATGCCGACTTTGCCGGCTTCCTGCACGAAAAAGGATATGGGCAAAGCGAAACCAAATTGTACAAGCTCTTTTGTTTCTCGCGCCTGAATTTTGGGAAACCCAAACTTTGGAAAGAGAAAAAATTATTTGAAATATCAACGCACGAAATAAAATTGCAGATTTCGTTCGATACAGACGAAGCGGCCGGTAACTTTATAAAAGGCTTGTTTATGGCGCAGGAATTCTATTTGGGCGATAAATTTAATGGCATCGATTTTAAAGTTGCCAATGTAACTGCTCTGGCTGAGCCTGAATTTACAGAAACTATGCACTACCGTGTACAAACGCCTTGGGTAGTGAGTTACAAATCCGAAAACGATAAACACCCGCAATACCTTGAGCCCAACGATGAGAAATTTCGACCACTTGCCATAAAACACCTTGTTGAAAAATACAATAACACCAGAAATCAGGGTTCCGTTTCTACTGAACAAATAAAACTTAAGCTGACAAGCGATTTTAAACGGTCCGGCTTTGTGATGAAACCAGGTACAGCTCAGCAATCCCGCATTGTTGGTAACCTATTTGAATTTGAACTAACAGCGCCGGTTGAGGTGCAGCAGATGGTTTGGGGTGCGGGGGTGAGCGAAAAGAGTAGTGCTGGATTTGGGTGGATAGAGATGAAATAAAATTCAGTTCTGACAGGGTTTTGAACTCTGTCAGAATTAAGGATAACAAAAAATAACATGAATCCCGAAAAATTACAATACGGCAAATTTTACCATATCTATTCGCACGGAGTGGGTAACCGAAATATGTTTAAGGAAGCAGAGAATTATGCGTTTTTCCTGCATTTATATGACAAGCATATTTTTCCGGTTGCCGATACTTATGCGTGGGTGCTAATGCCTAACCATGTACATTTTGTGGTAAGGATTAAGTCGGAAGATGAGATTGTTGCATTTATCTCCGATACCTCTGACAGAGTTCGGAACTCTGACAGAGGTAAAAACGACAAACCAATAAAAATTGGGACACCCTCTCAACAATTCGCAAAACTTTTTAATGCCTATGCCCAATCGTTTAACAAATGGATTAAAGCCCGCGGCCCTTTATTTGAACGACCATTTAAACGGAAGCAGGTTGACAATATTCATTATTTAAAAAAACTGGTGTTGTACATCCACAATAATCCAGTTCGTCATGGCTTTTGTGAACACCCTTTGGAATATCCTTGGTCGTCGTATTTAAGTTGTATTTCTGTAAAACCAACAAAACTCAAACGCGATGAAACTATTGGCTGGTTCGATACTGAAGCGAATTTTAATACCGCTCATGGCGAAAAAATGGATTTTAGAGACCTAGAAAATTGGTTGGAATTTTAATAAGAATTTACAGCTCTGACAGAGTTTGAAACTCTGTCAGAGGTTAAATTAAGGAAAGCAATTGATGACAAAAAATAATGAAGATTAACAACGCCAATAAATTGCCTGAAAGGCATAATGATTTCAAACCAATGGCAAGGCCTTGGGCAAAGAATAACAAACAAGCAAATGCGGCCTGAAAGGTCAGATTAAAATAAGTAGTTATGGATAAAATAAATATTTCACTGTTAAAAGCACCGCCCCAATTAACTGAAAAGGTGATTTTGGAAATAGAACCGTTGGCACCGCTGTCGATGGTGAATAGAAAAATTAAAAATATTAATGAATGAGTTTACAAACAATATTACAAATAGGTCATGTTCTTCGTAATTCAGAAAACTCTCTGAAATATTACAAGTATGTAAAACCTTCACCAGTGGACAAAGAGGATGATCCACTAATTTTTATAACTATTCCTGTTTCTGGCAATTTTATTTTTGACTGGAACAAAATGCGAATTACTCCAGAAAACAAAAGGGATAAACTATACTATCTGCTATATAAAACATCAAGCGATAGTAGTCCGCTAAAATACATTTTTGGAGATATATTTTATTCTCGAAAAAGCTCTTTCGATAAGTCTGGCAATTTTAAGAAAGTTGATGATTTTGGAAATTATACTTTAGAAAAAGGAGAAAAGAGTGCTTATAAAAACGGACGAAAAGTGTTAAACAGTATTAGGGATGAATTCTTATTAAATACATCAATAGAAATGATGAAAGGGATACCTGATATTGAGAGCAAAGATTACGAAACCATTTCAAAGCTAATTGCAAAGCTTTATCACGATAAAGAGAATAAAGTAAAAATTCCTAAAAAGTTCTTGAATAAGCAACAGTATTTCGAAAAGATCATTAGTAAATTAAAAGAGCAATGGGAGGAATTTAAACTTTCAAAGTTTAATAATTCTTATGGAGAAAGTCTCAATGAGTTTGAATTGATATTACGATATGCCCCTTTGGTTAAAGATTATATTGAGAATAATAAAACAGAGGTAATCGAAGAGCTTTTTCAGGATGAAACTCGAGTAAAGGAAGAATATTTAGGTTGGCTAATTCGAACAAATGAAAAGTCATTAAAAAAAATAGTAAAAAAAGATAACACTTTTGAGGATTTATCAGAAGCATCGAAAAACAAGCTTTTAAAATACGCAAATCATAAGGTATTTCTTCATTTTGAATTTGAAGGTGGTAAGCATTGGTATCATTTCAAAGAACCATTTCAATTTATTACAAATAAGCTTAACGCAGAATTGATTGAAACTATAAATGATGATAATGGTAAATCTTATGTCGTACCGCATAAAAGTATTTATCGGACATTGTGTTCAGGAAATACGAATAATGATGTCCAGACTCCGAAATTCACTTTATCTGCTCGCAAAAAATCATTTTATTTTGAATCAAAAGATCAATTTGAAGATTTTCTTTACACTGAAGCTATACTTAATAAAAGGTTTAGAACATTAAAAAATACAGACATCGCATTGTTTGTTTATCCTGTTGTTACAAAAGGAGAGCAGTTTTCTGTTAAAGAATTCGATGAGTTCTTCTTTGAAAAGAAAGATGAAAGAAGACTGACAGCTGAGCCCTTGATTCCTTTCTTTGATAATAAGACAATAAAATTTACTCGATTTGATTTTGTTTTCGCCGACACTAGTGGAAATACTGTTAATGATATGATAGAAATTTCAGGGTTAGATAAAAGCACATTATATCGTATTGGTACTAGAATTGAAAATATTTCAATAGAACTTTCTAAAAATTGGAAAAAGGAAACAAATAGCGAAAAAGAATTTTATTTTAAAATAGAAAATAGTCTTTTAGATATTATGGGTTCCTACTTCTATGATGATAAAAAAGGAACTGCAATAATAAAATCAAATAATGGCTACAAAGGTCATCTGATAAAAACTCTTCCTCTGATTTATTCTGAAAATTACTATAGTGATGAAATGTTGTTACCCAATGTAATTAGAAAGGTCGAATTGGCAGCAAGATCAGATGATAAAACGGGGTGTTTTACACGGTTAAGATATGCACTCCAATTTTTATACAAAATACAAAATTCTAAAAACGATAGATATATGAAATTAACAGGATCTGCCAGTTATAAAATTGGCGTAGAAATGGGCAAAATGGCTAAGCCATTAAAAAATGCTATTGGTTCGTTTGAAAAGAGCTACGTAGGTTTATTGTCTCGAAGAGTTAAAACATTAGAAATGTGCCGAAAATTCTTAAATGAAATTGACGAAAAGCTTGTGCTGCACGATAAAAATTTCACCAGACAGGTTTCTGCATCTATTAGAGGAGATCTTGCTGATATGGTGCCTAATGATTACGATGAAAATGCACTTGCATTTGGTTTTTTTGAAGGATACTATAAATACGAGGCTAGAGATGAAGTAGCCAGCTTTGTAAAAACAATCGAAAAATTGATAGCCGCAATTAAAGACAGTGAAATGTTAGCTAGTGAAACACAAAAGCTAACGGAAATACTAGAAACAATCCAAGAAAATAAACAATAAAAAATTAGTAAAATGAGTGAAACAAAAACAATTACAAAAAAATCAGAGATTCTATTTTTCTACGAAACAACTTATAACACTCCTAACGGAGATCCTTTTACAGGAGAACAGCGTATTGATGAAGAAACAAGGAAGATACTTGTAAGTGATGTGCGTATTAAACGATTTATAAGAACATACTTAGAGGAAACTAAAGGATTATCTATTTATGTTACTGATAAATCCAGTGCAGGTAAAACTGACTCTAAAGGTGTTTTAACAGCAATTGCTAAAGGCGAAAATAGAAATCCCGATAGATTGACTGATATTGGAGAAATTTTGAAAACACAAATCGATGTTCGACTATTTGGTGGAATCTCGACTTTAGCAGATAAAGCAAAAGACATTAAAATTAAAAATACAGAAGGTAAAGAAATTGCATGTACAAACGGTCATGTGCAATTTACTGGACCAGTTCAGTTTGCTCTCTTAAATCCATCATTGAATGAGGTGAATTTACGAATGCACCAAAACACAACACACTTTACTTCTAAAGAAGACAAGACACAGGGCTCTATTGGTACTACAAGCGTTGTACCCTATTCTTTGATGCAGATTCATGGTTGGATTAATCCCAAAGTAGCAGAAAAAACGGGTATGTCTGAGCCGGATTTAATATTAATGTACGAAGGTTTATGGTACGGAACATCAGGAGAGGGTACTTCTCATTCGCGTACAAAAGTTGGTCAAGATTCACTCTTGCTATTAGAAATAGTTTATAAGGAGAGTAATCAAAAAATCTATGGGGTTGATCGTCTTGTAAAAATAAAAAAGAAAGACGGAAAAAAAGGAGAACAACTTCGTAGTATGGATGATTTTGATTTCGATTTTTCTAAATTATTTGAGGAAGTAAAAAAAGATAAAGTTGAGTGTGTTAACTACTACACAGAATTAGATTGTATTAAAGAAGCATTGACTGGTAAAAAGGTTAAACCTGAAAAAAACGATGAAGACAGCTCTTCTGGTGATGAACAAAATAATAAGGCTCAAACAGAAATAAAGGAACAACACGAAAAGTGGAGAAAGAAATTCAAAATAATGAGCTTTAAATCAAACAATACAAAAGAAAATGAGAAGAAATGAAAGGGATTCAGTTAAGAATAAAAGGTAACTGGGCGCATTTCAAAAAACCAGAAACCAATAACAATCCATTGTCTCACGATATTATTACCAAAACAGCTCTGATTGGAATGATCGGAGCTGTTATTGGCATTGAACGAGATGACATGAAAGAACTGTTCCCTCAATTATCAGAGGATCTTCTTTATGGCGTCCAATTGGAAAAAAATCCTAAAAAAGTCTCTTGGGGATTTACGAGTAAATCAGCTTATGAACCTGTTTCATCAGGATCGCCTAAGTATTTTGAATTTCTCAAGTCTCCTAGTTTTATTGTAACACTTGCAATTCGCTCCGATAGGTCTTTAGATATCTTTGATAAATTCTCATCATATGTGAAGGAAGAAAAAGCAGTTTACACACCAATCTTAGGCTGGCATAACTGTCCCGCCGAATTGGAATTTATTTCGGAAAGTAATTTCTTGGTTGTAAGAAATGGGAAATTTAAAACGAAAGGGTTTGTGTGTAGCAAGGGGTATGAATTACATGATATATCTGGCGAATTTAGGATCGGATTCGATCGAGTTCCTACTTTTCAAGATAATGATATGTGGAATCATCCTGATAAATATGTAGAGATAGTTTATCCTGATGCTAGCCAACAACTATCAGTTGAAGGGGAATATTTTGAATTTAATACTTCAAACTCGTCAGAAAGATGGTGTCTCATTTAAACATATACTATTCTCATCCTCAGAAGCCTTTAATAAAGCACGTACAGGGGGTCTTAGCAAATGTAAAAAAGCTTACCAACTCACAACTTGCTGAGTTGGTTGCTATTTTGCATGATTTAGGTAAAATGAATCCTAATTTTCAGGCTAAATTACGTCCTGAATTAAATAATCAAGGTTATTCCCATCATTCATATTTGTCGGCAATTGTCTTTTATTTTGCATTTTGTAGTACCAGAAAGAATTTTGAGTTATTAAACAATTTGCTCAGAGATATGCCAAAGCAAAATGATATAATTGCCATTTTAGTTTTACTTGCAAAGCATCATGGTAATCTCCCGGATTTATCACCTTCTGATTATGGCAATACGGGAGCAAGTATTTTATCTAAAACAGAACTGGGGCAAGTTTTTGATTTCTTGGAAACAAATGAATCGATTCCGTTTCATCAGTTTGTAAGTCAATTTTATAATTTGGAAGATTTCACAAGTTTCATTATAGATAAGTCAAAAAAGGATGCGTTATTAAATTCGCTTTATTTTAAATCCGACCAAAATGTTAAGCCGTTAGATTTTTTCTTGAAGAATCAACATGCCTTTGCGTGTCTGATCCATGCCGATAAAGCAGATGCTGCCAAGTTTGATAATTTTATAGATGAGCAGAAGAAGGATATTGAGATTTTCTCTAAAATTTTCCCTAATCAGCTCAATTCATATTTAATGGCGCTGAAACAAGATTCTGATTTAAATAAACTACGAACATCCATTCGTGAACATGCTATTGAGAATATGCGGAATGGTATACGGAAAGGCAATCGTATTTTCGAATTGACAGCACCTACAGGTTCAGGCAAAACATTAATGATGCTTTCTTTGGCGTCAGAAATTATTCAAAACAAAGGCGCCAAAAGAATTATTTATGGACTTCCCTTTCTTTCAATAACAGAGCAAGTTGAATCAGAAGTTTTAAAAATATTTAAAGGCAATGAACAATTTGTACAACGTATTGACTCAAAATCAGAAAACGACCGATTCGAATCTATTCAAAAAGAGTTAGATTCAAATCCAACACAAGAGAAAATTTTAGAAGCCAACGTGTTGGAATTTCAGCAGAATACTTTCGCATATCCTTTTGTGATAACTACATTTGTGCGTTTTTTCGAAACGATATTGAGTAATAAGAATGCGGAGCTTTTGAAGTTGCCAAACTTTTTAAACTGTATTTTTTTATTAGATGAGATTCAATCATTACCCCCAAGGTTGTATGGATTTTTCGTTGCTTACCTGAATAAATTCTGTAGCAAATTTGATAGTTATGCTGTTATTTCGACAGCAACACAACCCAATTTTTCATTACCTAGGAATAATAATGCTGCTTTAGAGCTATTTCCCGATTACAAGATCCCATATTCATTATTGCCACTATCATATTTTAATCATGATTTGTTTAATCGCTATTTTGTCGACTACAATAATTCTCCAGTTGAACTAAAAGAATTGAAAGATCAGGTTTTATCTGAAAATAAATCTGTGCTGGTAATCTTAAATACTATTGATGACACCAAGGATTTATTCAGTTTGCTCAAAGAGGATTTAGAAAGTGAAGAATTATTACTGCTTAATACGCATTTTACTCCTCAGCACAGGAATTTGAAGATATATCTGGCGAAAAGAAGACTAAAGCAGAAAAAAAAGTTAATTGTTATTTCAACACAATTAATTGAAGCAGGCGTCGATATCGATTTTCCAATTGTATACAGAGATTTCACAACAGTGTCTAGTATAGTACAGTCTGCAGGAAGATGCAATAGAAATGGAAAGCTTGATGGACTAGGTAAGATTATCTTGTTCAAACTTAAGAATAAAGGAAAATTAAGAGCCGAATTGATTTACAGGGGAAAAGACAGTGAGTTACTTTCTTTTACGAAGCAATCTTTCCAACAAAATCAATATCAGGAAAAAGAATTAATCTCAGTTCAACAAGACTTTTTTTATCGAATTCAATCGGAACTGAACTTTGCCAAACATGAACAAAAATCCCCACAGGTAAAACTAAATTTTATTAAAGATATCAAAGAGTGTCAATATGATAAAATTGGAAAATTTAGATTGATAGATAAACAAGCTTTTGGTGAAGAAATGCAATTTTATGTCCCTCGTAAGCACAGCGATGAAAAGTTTGAGATTTTACTAGAGTTACAAAGTGAATTAATTGATTTATTGAAATCTGAAGCAGATCAATCGTTACTAAGACTTCAAAAGAACAAAATTAGATCTCATTTGAAATCAATGTCAAATCAGATTGTTCAGGTTAGATTAAAATCGGGGCAAACAAAGCCTATGTTAGGGAACGAAAAAAACTACTATTCGCTTTCTAAAATAGATTTAAACTGTTATTCATTTAATTATGGAATAAAACTGGAAGGAGAAGAATTTCTAATTTAATCATTACCAACCTCTGACAGAGTTCAAAACTCTGTCAGAGGTAAGTTAACAAAAACGCAAACAACAAACAACAAAACAGTATGCCAACAAAAGGACTAAAAAAACACCTTAGCACCAGCACAAAAGAGGAGCTAATAAAACACATTGTAGAGTTGGACAAAAAATACCCATCGGTTCAGGAGTATCATCTATTGTATTTAAACAACGATGTTGAAGCTGTTGTTGCGAAGTACAAAAAACAAATAGAAAATGAGTTTTATCCATCACGTGGCGAACCTAAAATGCGTTTGTCGGTAGCCCGTAAAGCTGTTTCCGAAGTGAAGAAACTTGGCATTCCGGCTGAATCGTTGGCTGATTTAATGCTGTTTTATGTTGAAGCAGGGGTACAGTTCACCAACGATTACGGCGACATAAATGAACCGTTTTACAACAGTATGGCAAGCATGTTTGGCAAAGTGTTGGGGCTGATGCAAACAGAAGGAATACTTGAGCATTTTCAGGACAGGGCTTATAAAATTACTGAAGATGCGTGCGATACAGGATGGGGATTTCACGAAACACTTTGCGATTTTTATTACGCGTATTACCAAATTTAATATCCCAAGAAAATGGTATTCAACAAAAGTAACCAACTCATGCAAAACTACATCAACCAATTAGTGGCCGATTTGGAAGCGGTAGTCCAAAACCCTCCTAATGCTGCATATATTGAGGCTCCTCCGCATTTAGAAGAAGAACCTGAAATTGCCGAAGTTGCTCTGGTTCCATACCGAACTATTGAGGAACTAACCGGAATTAAGCAGGAAGCTTTTCCGGAAATAATACAATTGGTTGGCGGACAATGGGAAGCGGTAAATACAGCCATATTTAGAGTTTTCGAGGCGCTAAAAATTGATTTGGTTGACACTCCCAATGACATTCCTCCCGAATGGCTTTACGAAGTACTAACCACCAACTGGCAACACCCGGTTCAGTATTTACCATCGTCGGGCATGGATCTGGAACTTTGCACCGGTGACCCAATGACCTGCCCTTATGGCGAATATTGCGATTGCGGCGAAGACTGGGATGCATACGAGCTACCCGAAAAATTTGGTTTGCAACTGATAGAACGAGTTATAAAAGAAATTGAAAAAGACTGTGTTTGCTACTTAAATGCCGAAACACTGGAAATTGAATCGGTTTTAAAATCTCCGAAAAAACAAAAGCAGGCTGATTTGAAACATAAAAACTGGAAGGAATGCTATGTTTTCGAACCTTTCAACAACAATGAGCAAATGGAAATAATGACCCGTTTTTCGGAAAGCAACGAAGATGAAAACCTTTCGGAAGAACTCCTTTGTGTCCTCGAAAGCAAGGAGCCGTTTGCAAATTTTAATGCTTTAATCAACACTTCAAATCAGTGTAAAATTTGGTGCGACTATTACAGAGAACGCCTTAAAGACCACATTCGACAAAATATTTATCAAGAACTTCAAAAAAATAGTAAACCTCTGGATAATGACTGCGAATTGCCATTTTAATAAAGATTGGGGAGATTGATCTTTCTATTTTTAATATCAATAATCTAATTTAATCGTTAATCAATCTAAAAATGCAAACAACCGGCACCCACTTCAACTACTACCTCATTTGCCACCGCAAGCTCTGGCTTTTTGCCAACGATATAAATATGGAGCATACTTCCGATGCTGTTTACCAGGGCAAACTCATCCACGAAAACAGTTACAAACAACGTAGCGAACGTTTTAAAGAAATTGCCATTGAAGGCATAAAAATCGATTACTTCGATTCGAAAAACAACGTAGTTCATGAAATTAAAAAATCGGACAAAAAGGAAGAATCTCACATTCTACAAGTAAAGTATTATCTGTACGTGCTTGAGCAAAATAGGATAAATGCCACCGGTCTGCTTGAGTACCCTAAACTCAGAAAAACACAGGAGGTGTTACTTACTGAGCCCGACCGCGAATATATTAAGGAAGCCGAACAAGAGATTAAAAACATTATTCAGGCAGAAAACTGCCCCGGTCGTATTTCAAAACCTAAATGCAAAAACTGCTCTTACTTTGATTTTTGCTATGCCAACGAAACGGAACTATGAAAAAAACTTACTACTTATTTAATCCCGGTCGCTTGCAGCGGCGCGACAATACTTTAAAGTTTACACCTTACGACGAAGACGGCAATGAACAAAAACCGCGTTACCTGCCCGTTGAGAATGTGGATGAGTTATATTGTCTGGGGAACCTTGATGCCAATTCGGCATTATACAATTTTTTGGGGCAGCAGCAAATTCCCGTTCATTTTTTCGATTATTACGAAAACTATACCGGCTCGTTTATGCCGAGGGAAGCGCTGCTATCGGGAAAGGTATTGCTGGCACAAACCGATTTTCACAAGAACAAGAATAAACGCTTGCTGATAGCCCAACGTATATTGGAAGGCGCCAGCTATAATATGGTCAAAAACCTGCGTTATTACGACAAGCGAGGAAAAGACCTTGCCGATATTATCGAAATAATCGAAGGGCACAGCAATCATATTTCGCAAGCAACAGAAATCGACGAACTGATGGGCATCGAAGGCAATATCCGCAAGAACTATTACGAAGCTTTTAACCTTATCCTGAATAATTTTGAAATGGCCGGACGCTCATACCGTCCTCCACAGAACGAAGTCAACGCGCTGATGTCGTTTGGGAACATGATGTGCTACAGTCAATGTTTGCGTGCGATTCACCAAACACAACTCAACCCGCTTATTTCGTTTCTGCACCAACCGGGCGAACGCCGTTTCTCGCTATCGCTGGATATCGCCGAAATTTTCAAACCCATATTGGTCGACCGTGTCATATTCAAGGTCATGAACAAACGCGAGATACAAGCCAATGATTTTGAACCCAATTTGAACGCGGTTTTGCTAAAACCCCAAGGCCGGAAAAAGTTTGTGCAGGCATGGGAAACGCGCCTCACCGAAACCCTAAAGCACCGCAGCTTAAACAGGAACATTAGCTACAAACACTTGATAAAACTAGAATGTTACAAGTTGGCAAAGCATATTTTAGGGATTGAAGAATACAAACCTTTTAAAATGTACTGGTAATGTATGTAATTGCTGTATACGATTGCGGACAAAAGCGGGTAGGGAAAATGTTGAAACTCTGCCGCCGGTATTTAAACTGGATACAAAACTCGGTTTTTGAAGGAGAAATAACCGAAGCCCGTTTAGAAGAACTAAAAATAGCCGCTCAAAATATTATGAACGAAGACGAGGATAGTTTTATTATTTTTAAAACCCGCCAGGAGAAGTGGCTCGACAAAGAAATCATAGGAAAAGAACGCAGTAGTCTGAGCAATTTTCTTTAAATTTTAAGTTGTCGTTCTCTGATTTACGCGGTTAAATTTATTGACAAAGAAAACAAATTTAACCAAAACGTTCTTTGACATACTGAATATCAACCAAGAACAAACGTTGTCGATACCCTGGTATTTTTATGGCATTGCACATCGACAACTATTGTATGCCAAGATCAAAATTTCTATCTTCGTAAACCGTTCAGGACCAATATATTTTTTGAGGTTGTGGAACGGCTACTAATCGCACCATACTGGAATTGAAATAGGTTATATGTCCAACAAAACCTTTAAACTCCAACTACTAATCGCACCATACTGGAATTGAAATAGGTCAGGGCTGTGGCTAACACGGCTATGATTGCCTACTAATCGCACCATACTGGAATTGAAATAAAATAGAGCGGTCGCCACGCTGCGAAGGCATCAGGCCTACTAATCGCACCATACTGGAATTGAAATTATATCGGGTAGCCCCGCAACGGTCGGAGTCGGTTTCCTACTAATCGCACCATACTGGAATTGAAATGCTGGTGAAGGTACAGCCGGTGGCCCAGCCTTTTTTCCTACTAATCGCACCATACTGGAATTGAAATTATTAACGGTGATCGACAACGAGAGCGCAATTGATACTACTAATCGCACCATACTGGAATTGAAATAGACCAGTTTAATTGAACATTGCTCAGGTAAATGAATGCTACTAATCGCACCATACTGGAATTGAAATTCGGGCAAGAATTTTTCATACAGACCAAAAACAAGCTACTAATCGCACCATACTGGAATTGAAATCATTCAAACCAGGCAGCTCGAACTTAAGCGCCCGCTACTAATCGCACCATACTGGAATTGAAATTACGATGACGGTTGTGAACGATAATATATTGTGCCGCTACTAATCGCACCATACTGGAATTGAAATGGGGAGAGAAAGGAAATACCTGGATGAAATATTCACTACTAATCGCACCATACTGGAATTGAAATTGTTAGAAAGCATATAAGGCGCTTATTGTTGGAAGCTACTAATCGCACCATACTGGAATTGAAATATCGACAACCGATTGTCGCTGCCGATAATGGAATGTCTACTAATCGCACCATACTGGAATTGAAATTTATTTGGGAATGGGTTCTGACCTTGCGTTACGTTCTACTAATCGCACCATACTGGAATTGAAATTTGAAATCAGCCGCTGCCTGTGCGAAATCCCCAAACCTACTAATCGCACCATACTGGAATTGAAATATGTATGAGGGGTACGTGTTACTGGGCGTAGGGGCTACTAATCGCACCATACTGGAATTGAAATTCACCAGGTTAGGCAGTGTGACCTCTTTTGTCTTGCTACTAATCGCACCATACTGGAATTGAAATGAGAGTATTGGTCAGAAGATAACTACTTTCCAAGCTACTAATCGCACCATACTGGAATTGAAATATTGCCATTGGAGAATTGCACGGTGACGGAATAACACTACTAATCGCACCATACTGGAATTGAAATAGCTAAAGGTATAAAATTTACTTTCATTCATCAATCTACTAATCGCACCATACTGGAATTGAAATTTAAGAATAGTAAAGGACAATGCCTTAAAATCAGTTCTACTAATCGCACCATACTGGAATTGAAATTTAGACGGCGTAATTATGCAATCCTTAGTGTAAATGCTACTAATCGCACCATACTGGAATTGAAATTCAAATAACGAACGGTTTCCAGTTCTGAAATTCTTCTACTAATCGCACCATACTGGAATTGAAATATGTACCTACCTTATACAATAGGCCCGATGCTGTTCTACTAATCGCACCATACTGGAATTGAAATACGTAACAAGCATGCACGGCAAATTACCTATGTATACTACTAATCGCACCATACTGGAATTGAAATTTGCTAACAACAGCCTGGCAAAATCAGATACAGAACTACTAATCGCACCATACTGGAATTGAAATCAAGGAACGTGTCAGGATGATCAAAAGGTACAAAAACTACTAATCGCACCATACTGGAATTGAAATAGGATAGTATCAGCAAAGCGTGTGTTAGATTCGGGCTACTAATCGCACCATACTGGAATTGAAATGGGCCTCCGTTATCGTAATTGACAGCACCGCCTACCTACTAATCGCACCATACTGGAATTGAAATGCCGGCTTGATCCGTTACGGTAGTCAGATGTTATGCTACTAATCGCACCATACTGGAATTGAAATAGTGTTCCAGGAAGGATTCCGTTTACCGTAGTGTCTACTAATCGCACCATACTGGAATTGAAATATGATTTTCCAAGGCTGAAACCCTGTTTGTCCGCACTACTAATCGCACCATACTGGAATTGAAATATTGGTTTCTGCTCACGCTGCAATACCTAAAGCCGACTACTAATCGCACCATACTGGAATTGAAATAGCCAAGCAAGGTATTACAAACGCACTCGAAGCTTACTACTAATCGCACCATACTGGAATTGAAATAGAGGGTATGTGGCGTCAATAACAGGGGCGGTTGCTACTAATCGCACCATACTGGAATTGAAATAGTTTATTGGAGGGCGTAAGGTTCGCCGCTACCTGGCTACTAATCGCACCATACTGGAATTGAAATACAGTTCTACAATAATGCTGCTCATACCTGTTTTTTCCCTACTAATCGCACCATACTGGAATTGAAATCCGGATCACAACGCATTCCACGTGACGAAACCGATCTACTAATCGCACCATACTGGAATTGAAATAAGTATGAAATCTACTTCCTCTCTTGATAAGGTACTACTAATCGCACCATACTGGAATTGAAATCAAAAAACTTGAGAAGTATAACGATGAAATGATAAGCTACTAATCGTAACATGCTGGTGGGTATTCCAGAGCAAGCCGACCCCTTACCAAACGTTGGTTGAAGTCATGTTTTTAGCATGACATTCCGGCGGAGGTTGACCCCTTAAAATATTTTTCGAGGTAAAATTTTGCTCAGGAAACGGAAAAAAACGGAGCATATTGCCCCCCCCCCGGGTAACAATGGCTTTAAAAAAAACAGAGCATTTTAAAACTATCCAGAAAGTATATAACAAATAAGCCAATTTTGTATAGTTCCCGTATAGAAACAAAAAACGGTTACAACTAAATCGGTTGTAACCGTCTGATTATTTGGCGGGACCACCTGCCCCGATAGCCATCGGGGGAGTCAGGTGCTTGTTTGTTGGATGAGGTTACTTCTCATTTCTTGGTATTTTTTCAGGTTCTTTATATATGCGCTACTCTTCATCGATTTTATCTTCCTTTCAATACGGATTGCATGTGCGTAATCTTCAAGATTGATAGATAAAAACAAT
>NZ_JBNGOS010000055.1:0-32019 GCF_050589685.1 Saccharicrinis sp. 156 | reverse complement strand
AAAGTAATCGGGACAAGTTATGCCTTGTTTCGGTAATGCCTTGTTTTATTGTACTTGCAATGCTCATGACGAACCTCCAATACATAATCCGGTTTAAAATATTTCCCTCAAACTCCTACTGACGCTGCGCATCGTCCTTTTTTTGAAGGAACTGAAAAAAACAACATTACCCACCTTGCTTTTCTTTATATTATGTCGTAATTTGAATGCTAGGCCAAAACATTCGACCTATCGCAGACAACATCATTTTTTATATTCATTCCTATTATTAACCAATAAAAGTTAGAGTTATGGCAGAAAGTGTTTACAAAGTGATCGAATTAGTGGGTACTAGTACCGAATCATGGGAAAAAGCCGCAGAAGCCGCTATTAGCAGAGCAGCAGAAAGCCTACGCGATCTTAGGGTCGCAGAAATATCTAAACTCGACCTACAAATCAAAGATGGCAAAGTGGAAGCCTATCGAGCAAGAGTGATGGTTTCGTTTAAGTATGAAAACAGTTAACATAACCCACACTGCTAACCTATCAGTTGAACATACTAGGCAAGGTATGGCCTGATTCTTTCCATATTCTTGTTTTTAGTGAATCAGGCGTATCCTATCAGACAAACAAGCACTTACGGAGATGTAGGTGCTTTCTTTTTATATAGCAGGTACCACAACTTTCTACCTTTCTCCTCTATTCTTACAAAAAGAGCATAATCTTAGAAACTGGAAAATACATCTTTTATAAACTTTTCTTTATAATTCATCATCTATTTTACGCCGAAAACAACTTCAATCTGAAAATGTTACTATTTTTATACCGCCAACTTTACGATTAAAATTGTTAAATGGATTATTCGTTAATAGATTTATTAAAACTGATAGGAGCCGTAGGCCTCTTTTTGTATGGTATGAAGCTGATGAGTGAAGCTTTACAGAAAGTTGCGGGTTCTAAGATGAGAAGCATCTTTGCTGCCATGACCTCCAATCGCTTTTTGGGTGTATTGACCGGCTTATTGGTTTCCGCTACCATCCAATCGTCCAGCGCCACCATATTAATGGTGGTTAGTTTCGTGAATGCCGGTTTGGTTTCTTTGGTAGAATCTATTGGGGTAATTATGGGTGCCAATGTGGGCACCACTATTACAGGTTGGCTAATTTCATTGTTTGGGTTTCGGTTTAATTTCACCGAATACGCTTTGCCTTTAATGGCGGTAGGATTTCCCTTGGTTTTTTCTAAAAGTACGCGTCATAAATCATGGGGTGAGGCCATCATTGGCTTTTCCATTCTATTTATGAGCCTCGATTTCATCAAAACAACATTTCCAGATGTAGATAGTAATCCTGAAATATTAAGTTTTTTATCAGATTATACGAATTTAGGTTTTACTTCGATTCTACTTTTCCTTTTTATTGGTAGTTTTTTAACTGTAATCGTTCAATCTTCAGGGGCTACCATGGCTATCACCTTTGTAATGTGCAGTCAGGGATGGGTGCCATACGAGCTGGGTGCCGCAATGATTCTGGGCGAGAATGTTGGAACCACCATAACCCCAAATATTGCGGCCACTATCGGTAATATTTCCGCAAAACGTACCGCCCGTGTTCATTTGTTATTTAACCTCCTGGGGGTGGTTTGGATGCTATGTGTTTTCACTCCCTATACTTCGTTTATCAAGGACATCTTAACCAATGTAAATGCAGTTTCTGTTAAGAATCCTCAAGCCCTTATTCCGTTTTCCCTGGCGCTGTTCCATACCTCATTTAACGTGATTAACCTACTGCTGTTTATTGGGTTTGTACCATTAATGCACAGAGTGATTATTGAATTGGTGCCCCACAAAGGGGAGGAAGGTGAAGAATTTAAGTTAAGATATATCACCACAGGCATGCTCTCGACCTCTGAGCTTTCTATTCTTCAGGCAAAAAAGGAGCTACAGTCCTATGCTAAGCATACCAATAAAATGTTGGGCTTCAACAGAAAATTGTTATTGGAGGAAAATGAGAAGAAATTCAACAGACATTATGCAAACATCGAAAAATACGAGTCGATCAGCGACGATGTGGAAGTTGAGATTGCCAATTATCTGGCCAAAGTTTCGCAAGGGCAACTAAGCGAACAGAGCCGAATAAGAATCAGGGCCATGCTTAAATTGGTCAGCGACTTGGAGAGTATTGGCGATAGCAGTTTTACACTGGCCCGCATCATCAACCGCATGCATAGAAACAACATTAAGTTTTCCCCTTTAATCATGGAGAAACTGGATCTGATGTTTAATTTGGTGGAAGAGTCGCTAACCGTAATGCGCCAGAATTTAAATACGGACGAAAAGAAAATAGAACTGACAAGGGCCAACAAGATTGAGCAGCAAATCAACCAATATTTCGAACAATTAAAATCCGAGCACCTTGAAAGTTTGAAGAACAATGACTACTCCTATGATGAAGGAATTGTTTTTACCGATATTTTTCATGAGTGCGAGAAGATTGGGAATTTTGCTATCAATGTTTCCGAGGCTTTATACGAAACCAAACGATAAAACAAATCCTGTTTATATTCTTTGTCCCCAGATTTACGGCGTGTAATAATTTGATATGACATGAGGTAAATCTGGGGACAAAAGACAAATAGAATTACACCGTAATTTCTGTGGGTTGGCCAACTGGTGGTGCAATTAATAATTCAATGTTTTACGGGTTACAGCAATAAAAATATCCATCTCCCTTAACCGGCTTTTAATAGCAAGCAAATCCTTTATCGAAATCAAACCAATTTTATAATTGCATTCCGGCCCCGAATATTCCTCTGATATACTAATAAATTTAAATTGAGCTAAATCCTCTTGCTTTTTATAACGAAGGTATATTTCTATTTCACCTGACTGTTCATACAAAAACTCCTTGTAATAATTCTTCTTTTTATACTCGTATTTATAGTCATGACCAATGGCCGTAATATCGGACAGCACTGCAGAACCCGTGGGATGCCCCCCGGCACCTTTACCGAACATGAACTGTTTGTCGTAAGCCAATCCTTTTATCACAACACCATTAAACTCGTCCTCCACATTATAGATATATTTATCCTTCTTAACCAAACGGGGCAATACGAATAAGGAAATTTTATTCTCTTCCTGTTTTTCAACCTGTCCCACCAGTTTAATCTTATATCCTTTTTCTTTGGCGTAACGAATATCGAAGTCCGAAATATTAGATATACCATAATGTAAGACGTCGTCAGGATTTACGATCGTACCAAAACTATGTGCCGTTAGAATCACCAATTTAAACAAGGAATCGAAACCATCCACGTCAAAACTTGGATCGGCCTCTGCAAAACCAAGGTCTTGAGCTTCTTTTAGCGATTCCGCATACCCTTTATTGCAATCAAATATTTTTGACAGAATATAATTGGAAGAGCCATTGAGAATACCGGTGACCGACAACAACAGGTCATTATCATAATATTCTTCGAGGTTGCGGATGACAGGGATACTGCCACATGCAGAAGCTTCATACAATAACGAAACATTATATTTCTTTTGAAGTTCAATCAGTTCCGCCAGGTTTTCCGCGATCATCTTTTTATTGGCCGAAACCACGTTTTTTCCATTTCTTAGCGCAGACGTAACTATATGGTAAGCCTCATAAGCATCCGAAATCAATTCTACTATTAAATTGATGTTCTCATCATTGATCAGCTCGTTCGCCGAGTAGCAAAACATGTCAGAGGGCAGTGCTCGTTCCTTTTTATTCTTGACACATATCTTTACGATTTTGGCATCTAAAGCAGGGCTTTTTTGAAGTACATCAAACAATCCTTGTCCTACTACCCCAAAACCAGCTAAACCAATTCTTAGTTTTTTCTTCATTTTATTTTATCAGGATTTATTTATAAGCACATAACACGCACTCCGGGCGCGCTTTGGATACGGACCCGGAGATAACACTATTACGATTTTTCGAATCCCTGTTCTAAATCCGCCAAAATATCATCGATATGCTCAATACCAACGGACAAACGAAGCAGCCCGGGTTCAACCCCTGAAGCTTTTTGCTCTTCCAAAGACAATTGTTCGTGCGTGGTTGTACTGGGATGGATAATCAAGGTCTTTGCGTCCCCCACATTAGCCAGGTGACTCACCAAACCCAAAGATTCAATGAATTTATCCGCTCTTTCGTTACCGCCCTTAATTTTAAAAGTCATCACACCTCCAAACCCTCGTTTCAAATATTTCTGCGCTAATTGGTGATACGGCGAACTCGCCAAGCCCGGATAGTTTACATACTCTACCTCATCGTGTTTTTCTAACCAGGCAGCCACTTTCAACGCATTCTCAACGGTTCTGTCCAATCTTAGCGACAAGGTTTCTAATCCTTGCAACAGTAAAAATGAGTTAAACGGGCTAA
This sequence comes from Saccharicrinis sp. 156, assembly GCF_050589685.1. NCBI lineage: Bacteria > Pseudomonadati > Bacteroidota > Bacteroidia > Marinilabiliales > Marinilabiliaceae > Saccharicrinis > Saccharicrinis sp. 156. Next base: position 27,625 of record NZ_JBNGOS010000055.1, on the reverse strand, counting down.
GTGCAGGCCCAAAGTCACGCAAGCCTTCAACTCGGCAGCGAATGGCAAATGCGATATTTCCAAACGGGCTACCTTCGCCAAAAACCTCCCAAAATTTAAGGCCATGATAACCTTCGCTAGGCTCGGTCAATGACGGGAACTTTCCGTTGCCCCAATTGAAGTTTCCTCCATCCACAATAACACCACCGATGGATGTTCCGTGCCCTCCAATCCACTTGGTGGCCGACTCTACTACCACGTTTGCTCCATGCTCTAACGGACGAAACAGGTAACCTGCCGCACCAAAAGTATTGTCTACAATTAATGGAATTCCATGGCGTTTGGCAATCTCTCCAAGTTTCTCGAAATCGGGAATATTAAAACGCGGGTTACCAATGGTTTCAACATATAACGCTTTTGTATTTTCATCAATACGTGCCTCATAATCCTCCGGGTTGTCGCCCTCTACAAAGCGAACATTGATACCTAAACGTTTAAATTGCACTTTAAACTGGATATAGGTACCTCCATATAAATACGATGTAGAAACAAAATTATCTCCTGCTTGCAAAATATTGTTTAATGCAATAAACTGCGCCGCTTGCCCCGAAGAAACAGCCACAGCCGCCGCTCCGCCTTCAAGTGCCGCAATCCTTTTTTCAAACACATCGGTGGTAGGGTTCATAATTCGGGTATAGATGTTCCCAAACTCTTTTAAACCAAATAAGTTTGCCGCATGCTGCGAATCGTTGAACAGGTACGATGAAGTTTGATAAATAGGTACAGCACGCGAATTTGTGTCGGAATCAACCTGGTGTCCCGCGTGTAATTGAAGTGTTTCAAATTTTAAATCAGCCATGGTATAAATAATTTAATAAATAATAAACAATATTAGTTTTACTCCTTAATGCCTGACGCATTATATTCAGAAGTTATTTGTTTTATTATTCAAATACAATGCGTCGCGACACTATAATGTCATCATCATTCGACCCATCATATCCATTACCGCACATGAATGATTACCAGTAGACTTTGAAATAAAGCTATCGGTATTAAGAGAAGTAGATATGTAATTTATACGAATCACAAAAAAATTACGTTTTTACAAATAAAGGAAATAATAAAGATAAATAAAAGAGTTTCGTGTCTTATTTTGAGAGATTATGAATAAAAAGATTAATTAATCCAAAACGCAACCTTTTCTTAAAATATGAGTCAAAACATCAGAAACCATTTAATCGTCACCAACCATGAAAAAGCTACTTTATTCAAACTGGCTAAAAATCAAAAATATTGACATCCCGGTCAGATTTTTGTTGCTACAAGTTCTGGTACTTATTGCGGTTATTTTTTTTATAGCCTTCTAACTTCTAAAGAAATGAGCATCCTAAAGGGGATGCTTTTTTTATGTCCGTTTTTCACATTTATTCTCATCTCCCAAACAATCCTTCCTCCCGCCCTTGTTTATTTCCAAAATGGTAAGTTAAGTCAATAATTGGCAATATAGGTGTTTCGGTTCCGTTTCCAAAAGTCATCCAGTAGCCTGCTGAAAGAGAAAATCGAGGTGTCAACTTAAGTTTTACCGAGGAATTCTGTTCCACAGATTTTCCCACCGGACTATCTGAAAACAACCCTCTTACCGCCAACGTGGCATATAAATTTCTCCGGATATAAAAATCGCCCTGAATTCTGGCAGACCAAAAGCCGCCACCACCTAATATTACATTACTTCGCTGACGCAACAGTTTTCTTTGCATAAGTTCAACATCGGTTTCTTCAACCTCAAATCCATAATCGTAGGCAATAGCACCCGTTAATATTATGTAAGCTTGTTCAGCGCTTCCGCAATTTAAATCCTTTAAAAACGGCTTACTCAGTATCAGTTCATTTTTAAGCGCTATGCTAACGGGCAAATTTCTGTTTAGTGGATATATACTGGTATACCCCAATTCATTTCCCCAATACAGCATGGGAGCATAGGAATATACCTGATGACGCGAGGCAAAATACCACCTACCTTCAGTCCATCTCTTTTTCAGATAAAATGCGGGAACCACAGCTAAACCACCTATGGAAGCACCAAATTCAACTCCTTTCCTATTAGAAAATCGGGATGGTGTGATGATGCTAATATTACCCGCATTTTGAGGAACCGTATTAGCCGTTTCGTAGCTCCAAATAAAATCGGCACGTGCCTGTGAAGCATTATGCCCCATGGGTTGTAATGGATTAAACTTGTTATACTGGCTCCTTTTATTAGCTTGTTCCTGTCGTTTGCGAATTTCGCGTTTGCTGGTCCCTTTGTTTCTTTTTTGAGATGACAAAAAAGGATGACTAAAAGCTAGAATCGCCAGTATAAGAAAAAGCAATTTAAAAGAATTTTTCATTGGTCTAAACTCGAATTATAACTTCCTAATTAATTAAACGAAAGGCAAAATAAATTATTTTAACCGCCCTGTGCAATAGATAAAGAATATCCGTTTCGGGTTTTAGTGGAAACTTAAGAAACTATTAATGTTACTAAAGTTTCCGAAACGAAAATCCTTTTATAAATTTGCACTTAATGAAAGAAAAGGATGAATATATTGAAAAAATCACGCCCCTTTTTTTACAATATGGCATTAAGAGTGTCAGTATGGATGATATTGCTAAGGAATTAGGCGTTTCTAAAAAGACTCTTTACCAAGTGTTTAGCGACAAAAAAGAACTCGTAACAAAAACAATTGAACACATTAAATCAGACATGGAAAACATCATCAGGGAGTATTCCAAATCAAACCTGAATGTCATCGAAAAAGAGGCTCGGCAACGCAAAAAATACATGGAAACCTATTTGAAGATTAAGCCAACCTATGTGTACGATTTAAAAAAATTTTACCCTACTGTTTTTCACGATTTCATGGAATACAAGACACAATTGATTTCTGAAACAACCAGAAACTTTGTTCAGGAAGGTCAAGACCAAGGATTATTCAGGAATGATTTAGATCCTGAGTTCATGAGCAAACTTACTGCAACACTGACTTTTGCCGTATTTCATCCTGAAATTGATACTTTCTCAGAAAGCGATTTAACATCCAAACGATTCTCGGACCAATTTTTTATTTACCACATGAATGGTATCTGTTCCGAAAAAGGCCGTAAATTACTTAATGAACTTTTAAAAGATGAATTGCTTTAAGTTTATAATAAATCAACATTATATGACAACTATTTTTAAACTATTCCCCATACCCCTCCTCCTGTGCATAGCTTTAACAAGCAGGGCACAAACAGACACATTGGAAGTTTCGTTAAAGCAAGCCATGGCATATGCTACGGAATTTGGCTATCAAAGCATTAATGCGCAAACAGACATTGAAATTGCAAGAAAGAAGGTCAGGGAGACACTGGCAATAGGATTGCCTCAAGTAAATGCTTCCGCGGATTTTTCGAAATACCTGAAAGTGCCTAAAGTTATTTTGGATGCGACAACGTTTGATCCTAATGCACAGGAAGGTGACATTTTTGAAGCTGAATTTGCTCAACCTTATGGCCTGGCATCTGATCTCAATGTGACACAACTACTTTTTGATGGTTCTTATTTTGTAGGATTGCAAGCCAGTAAGGTATATGTGCGCCTTTCGGACAATGTCAAAGAAAAAACAGATATAGAACTAAAGCAAGCGGTGGCTGAGGCATACTTTATTGCCTTAGTTGCCCAACAAAATATTTCCGAGTTTAAGAAAAGTTTAGAAGTAAATAAAAAGACATTAAAACAAACGAAAGCTTATTTTGAGAACGGATTTAAAGAGGATATCGATGTCGATCAGATGCGCTTAATGGTAAACGAATCGGAACGACTTTATACCGATGCATTAAATCAAGAACAAATTGCCATAGCCATTCTAAAATTCGCTATGGGTTATGCGATTGAAAAACCGCTTAAATTAACCGACAAAATTAATGGCTTATTGGATTTTATTTCGATTACACCTATGGATAGCCGCGATATTAAATCGCATATCGATTACCGGTCATTGATTACTCAAATTGATATTAAAAATTTGGATATTAAAAATCAAAGAGCGGTGGCTATGCCAAAATTAAACGCATTTTTTAATTATAATTATTCCATGTCCGGCCAGGAACTTAGCAGTCTTTACGATTTCGATGCTACACTTGTTGGATTAAGCTTAAGCGTTCCAATTTTTTCTTCTGGTCAACGATCTGCTCAAATGAAGCAAAAGAAACTAGAGCTTAAAAAATTAGACTCGGATAGGTCTATGCTTGAGCAGAGTTTGAAGCGTGATTTGCTCGTTGCGGAGACCAACCTGGAAAATGCCCGTCAACAATTTAACAATGCCAAGTTGTCTAAAGAAATCTCAAAACGTATTTACGACAAATCCCTTATCAAATTCGAAAATGGGATGATGAACAGCCTGCAACTGTCACAAAACGAAAACAATATGGTCGAAGCTATTATATTGTTCAGTCAGGCATCATCCAATTACTTTAATAGGTATATCCAATACCAAAAAGCTACATCACAACTCTAACATTGCAAAATAATTTTATACCGATGAAAAAGATATTAACAATTCTGCTTTTAGCAATGATATTGGCATCATGCGCCAAACCTGAAAAAGATCAGATTAAAGCCAAGATCAAAGAGAATATAAAAACGATTCAAAAGCTTAAGAAAGAAAACGAAAAGTTGGAAAAGGATCTGTTAAAATTCACCGACGAACAACCGAAGCATAAGGTTCCTGTTATAACCCGGGAAGTTAAGCCTAAAGTGTTTAATCACTATATCGAAGCCAATGGTTTGCTCGAAGCTGAGGAGATTGCCATCATCAGTTCCGAAGTGCCGGCACAGGTTAAAACTATCCATGTTAAAGAAGGGCAGAAAGTGAATCAGGGCGATATGTTGGTTTCCCTTAATTCCAACGTTCTAGGGAATGCCATACGCGAAATTGAAACCAACCTGGATCTGGCGACCATTACTTACAACAAACAAAAGAATCTATGGGAGCAGAACATAGGTTCCGAAATGGAATACCTTCAGGCCAAAGCTCAAAAAGAATCCCTGGAAAGTTCGCTTAAATCGCAAAAGGAACAACTTAAACTGTACAATATCACAGCTCCTTTCAGCGGATCGGTAGACGACATCATAATTAAGGAGGGCGAACTTGCATCACCCGGCATGACTCCAATACTACAATTGGTAAATTTAAACAGCATGAAGGTGAATGCTGATGTATCTGAGGTTTATTTACCCAGCATCCATAAGGGGGATACTATCCTGTTAAGTTTCCCGACCTACCCTGACATGGTCATAAAAACCCCTGTTCATCGCACGGGTAACGTTGTACATCCCGACAACAGGACCTTTAATGTGCAACTGGTATTAAACAACATCGACAACAAACTTAAGCCTAACATGATGGCCACACTTAAAATAAACGACTTTAGCATGAACAATGCGTTGACCGTTCCATCAGCCATCATAAAAAATGATATCACAGGCCAGTTTTTGTTTGTGGTTGAAGATGGTAAAGCTAAAAAGGTGTATGTGGAAACCGGACGCTCGTATATGGACGAAACCGTTGTTACCAATGGACTAATGGGCGGAGAGCAAGTGATTGTGGCAGGATACAACACCGTTTCCAACGGTGCCCTTGTAGCCCAAAAATAAGGATTGCACATTGTCATAATGGATATAATAACGATTATTTATGCAAGTAAAAGAGAAAAAGTCGAACGAGAGATTTAAAGATAAGGTAGTGAGGGAATTTAAACTCACCACGCTGGCTTTAAAGAATAAAACCACCGTATTACTATTAACTTTTTCGGTGATAGTTTTTGGGCTGTTTTCATATAATACGCTTCCCAAAGAATTGTTCCCCGAGGTTAAGTTTCCATGGATTATGGTGATGACCCCTTACCCGGGCAACTCTCCTTTAGATATAGAGAACCTGGTCACTCGGCCTATCGAAAAGGAGCTTGAGACGGTTAATGGTATCAAGGATATTAAATCTACTTCCTCACAGGGACTATCGTATATACTTGTTGTTTTTAACACCAACGTTGAAACCAAAGTAGCTTTGCAAGATTGTAAAGATGCTGTGGACGACGCGATGAGCGAATTGCCCAACGACCTGCCGTCCGACCCTGTAATACAAGACATCGATGCCTCGGAATTTCCAATCGTTAATATTAACCTTTCGGGTGATTACAGCATCGACGAACTAAAAAAATATGGCGAAATATTGCAGGACAGAATTGAAGGCATATCCGAGATTTCCAAAGTTGATATACAAGGTATCAACGAAAAGGAAATAAAGGTCAATGTTGATCCTCTTAAGATGGCTTCGTACAAACTTAGTTTCGACGATATAGCCAATGCCATTTCTGCCGAAAACCTAAGTATTTCCAGTGGAGAGATAAAGCTCGGTAATACGCGAAGAGCGATCCGTGCCCTGGGTGAATTTATTGAGGTTAAGGAGATGGAAAACATCATTGTGAAAAGTGAGGAAAGAAAAATAGTGTACCTGAAAGATGTAGCCGAAATAATTGACGGGTATGAAGAACCCTCCAGTATAACTCGATTAGGAGAAGAACCTGTAATTTCGCTACAAGTGGTAAAAAAAGGTGGAGAAAACCTGTTAAACGCTACCAGTCGAATTGAGAAAATCCTTCAAGAGGTAAGTGATAACCATACATTCCCTGAATCATTAAAGATTACTATTACCAACGATCAGTCGGATATGGTAAAAGCACAGTTGAACAGTCTGGAAAACAGCATGATTATAAGTGTTCTTTTTGTGGTTCTTGTTCTATTCTTCTTTTTGGGCACCCGAAATGCGTTGTTCGTAGGTTTGGCTATTCCCCTGTCCATGTTTATGTCGTTTGTTATCCTTCAATTTATCGGATATACCATTAATATGATGGTGCTTTTCGGGCTGATACTGGCGCTCGGTATGTTGGTGGATAATGCCATCGTTGTTGTGGAGAACATCTATCGTTTTGTCGATAAGGGATACAAGCCTCTTGAAGCAGCCCGACTGGCGGTTGGAGAAATTGCCATCGCTATTATTGCTTCTACGGCAACTACGCTTGCAGCATTCTTCCCACTCGTGTTTTGGGATTCAATAATGGGAGAGTTCATGAAATATCTTCCCATCACCTTAATTATTGTATTGTCCTCGTCCTTGTTTGTGGCATTGGTTATTATACCTGTGTTCTCCTCCATGTTTATCAGACACAGTGACACAGACAAACTGCCCGAAAAACGCTTGGTGTACAGAATTATAGGTGTATTGCTCGCAACAGGAACCTTGTTTTATGCTGCAGGGGTTCATATTCTTGGTAGTCTGTTGTTTATTGCCGCTTTTGTTTCGTTAATGAACTTATTGTTTTTTGCGAGAATTGGAATTTGGTTTAAAACCACTTTTCTCGATTACCTGGAAAAAGTATATGTCAAAATTTTAAGCGCTGTTCTTGAAGGGAAGCGTCCGAGAAACCTGCTTTTAGGTACTGTTGCCCTGCTATTCTTTACCATGTTTTTTTATGGACTAAGATCTCCTAACATCGTATTTTTCCCCAGCGGTGATCCTAACTTTATCAATGTTTTTGTGGAGCTTCCTGCCGGCACCCACATTACCACTACCGATGAGTTTGCAAAAAAACTGGAAAGTGATGTTATAGGGCTACTCGAACCATATGAAAAAATCGTCAAATCGGTGCTGACCAACGTAGGTGACGGTGCAAGACTCGAGAATGATCTTGACTTTTCAACCCGCGATAACAAATGCCTGGTTACCGTTTCGTTTGTGGACTACGAGGACCGTGAAGGTATTAACACGGCCGAAATACTTAAGCTGTTTAACGATAGGCTTACCTACAGCTATCCCGGAGCCATATTCACTATCGACCGCGATCAAAACGGACCGCCAACCGGTAAACCTATAAACCTTGAAATTTCGGGCTACGACTTTGACAAACTGGTACTCTTGTCTGACTCCGTTATCCAGATGATAGAAAAATCGGACATTGAAGGTATTGAAGGCTTAAAAATGGATCTTAACGTGAACAAGCCAGAAATGATAGTGACTATCGATCGCGAAAAAGTGCGCAGGTTCGGGATGTCAACCTACCGGGTTTCGGATGCTTTGAGAACAGCCCTCTTTGGAAAAGAGGTTTCCGACTTTAAGGTGGGCGAAGACAAATATCCGATTCAACTGCGTTTTCAGGAGAGGTTCCGAAACAGCGTATCCGCGCTTATGAATCAGAAAATTGTTTTCCGCGATAACATGGGCAACCTCAGGGAAATTCCTATTGCTTCGGTGGCTTCTTTTAAATATGCAACTACTTACGATGCCATCAAACGAATTGATCTTGATCGGGTTGTAACCATCTATTCAAACGTTTTGGAAGGTTACAATGCCAATAATATAAACATACAGCTAAAAGAGTTACTGGCGGATCTTGAATTACCAGCGGGTTACCAGTACGACTTTACGGGGGAGCAGGAAGAACAGGCCGAATCTATGGAGTTTTTATCGGTGGCTCTATTAATGGCGGTAGTGTTGATATTAATAATATTGGTTTCGCAATTTAATTCAATCGTAAAACCTTTTATCATTATTGCCAGTGTTTTGTTCAGTACCATCGGGGTATTTGGGGGATTGGCCACCTTTAAAATGGACTTTGTAGTAATCATGACGGGCATTGGTATTGTTTCGCTGGCAGGTGTTGTGGTAAATAACGCTATCGTACTTATCGATTTTATCGAATTACTTAAATCGCAAAAGAGAATGGAACTGGGTTTGACCGAAGGCGCTTTTTTGCCTGTCGATGCGGACACGCAATGTATCGTAATGGCAGGTAAAACCAGGTTACGGCCCGTACTGCTAACGGCGATAACAACCATTCTGGGACTTCTGCCTATGGCGGTTGGAATCGACATTAACTTTGTTGGTTTACTTAACAATTTCGATCCTGAGTTAAGCTTTGGCGGGGATATGGCTGCCATGTGGTCGCCTATGTCGTGGACGGTAATTTTTGGATTGGCGTTTGCAACCTTTCTTACCTTGATTATTGTGCCGGTAATGTATCGAATTTCGGTTCTAACCAAAAAGAAAGTGATGCATTGGGCAAAGCTGATTTAACAATAGTTATGAGTTAATATTTGGCCCCGTTAACAGATTTGTTATCGGGGCTTTTTTTAAAATTTTCAACAATTAAGGGACCTATCCTATTTACAAAAGCATGTTTTGGTTGTAATTTACACATACCTATACAAAAAATTCTAATTAAAATTTACGGCTATGAAACGGAATATGATTTTCGGATTTGTATTGGGTATATGTATTATGGCCCTTACCTCAAGCTGTTGTACGCCTGAAATTATTGGCAGCGTCCCAAATACATTACGCCCACAAGAAACAAACAATTGGTGTTGGGCTGCAACAACGCAAATGCTCGCTCAACATCATGGAATTATCGTAAAACAATGTGACTTGGCCAACCAACGTTTTGGTGAGACCACATGCTGTAACCCGGCCACCGATGATGACGACTGTCCCAAAAATGCCCTTTGCAACAAGCCCGGTTGGCCCATGTTAGATTATGTTGGCCTTAAAGCGGATGAAACCAGTACAGCATTATCGTGGACCAGCTTAAAAAAGCAAATTTTCTGCGGCAACAGACCTATGGGTTATGCTTATGGCACACCTGGTATTGTTGGTCATGTATTGGTGATAAAAGGCTATATAACTGTTGGAGGAACCAACTATATCGTACTTAATGATCCATGGGCCCCTTGCGTAGGATCTGAAAGGCTCATCACCTATGCTGAATATGCCAATCCGGCGGGTACCGCAACGCATTGGACAACTTTTTACAATGTATTAAAAAAGTAAGCTAAAATAACACTGTCATGAAAGCAATCATATATCTTACCATAGTATTTTTTATAGCTATGCAAACACCTTTATTAGGGCAATCAAGTGATGCCCCAAAATATTTTGACAATCCGGAAGAGGCAGTTAAACAAGCCACCTCGGATATGATTCAAACTATAAAAGAGTTGGAACAATTCAATTTTGGAATAGATCCGGAGCATCTCAAAAAAGCAAAACCAGGACCTGTTATTGAAAACGCCGAACTTAATTTTGAGAGATTACTAAATTCGGAAGCAGACATGGATATCTCAAAGCTTGCGGATAAAACCAAAAATTACCTATACCCTCTTTATTTCGATAAAAAGGTGCTTACTTTGGTTGAACTAAAAAAGGAAGAAAAAGGTTGGCTAATAAGAGGTTTCTCGCCACTTGGGGTAGCAGATGAGCTAAGCGCACTGCTTCGTTCGTATCCTGATTTGCAGAAGCTAAAAATTGCAAAATACGAAATCCAAAACCTGGCCAGTAATGTGTACATTATTGTTGTTAATGGCAAGCAGAATATACATACTAATTATAACAATAAATTTTCCTTAAATCAACCTACTCCGTCCTCTGAGGCATTGAAAATATTGAAAGAAGATGCTATTAAATTTAAAAAGGAGTTTGGGGATATTGTTAAAAAACAAAAACTGGTTGACTAATCCATTAATAAACAAAAAAACCCGGTAAAAGTCATTATATAATGATACCGGGTTTTTTCCATTATAGTTATTTCTTATTTCGTATAAACCTTATTTTCCTGTTCAGCTACCCTGATAAAAGTAGTACGTTTAGATAACTCTTTTAATTTTGAGGCACCAACATACGTGCAGGTGCTTCGCACGCCTCCCAGGATATCCTGCAGTGTGTTATCAACCGCACCACGGTATGGTACCTCCACCGTTTTCCCTTCGCTGGCCCGATAATCGGCTACACCTCCAACATGCTTATCCATGGCAGTCACCGAGCTCATACCATAAAACTGCTTGTATTTTTTTCCATCCTTTTCGATGGTTTCTCCGCTACTTTCATCATGACCGGCCAACATACCGCCCAACATGACAAAATCGGCGCCTGCACCAAAGGCCTTAGACACATCACCCGGAACCGAGCATCCCCCGTCACTGATTATTTGTCCACCCAATCCGTGGGCCGCATCGGCACACTCAATGATCGCAGACAATTGTGGGTAGCCTACACCAGTCTTAATGCGGGTTGTACAAACCGACCCCGGACCAATTCCTACTTTAATAATATCGGCTCCCGCGAGCAGCAACTCCTCTACCATTTCACCGGTAACCACATTTCCGGCCATGATAACCTTATCCGGGAATCGCTCTCTGGCTCGTTTAACAAAAGCAACAAAAGGTTCCGAATATCCGTTAGCCACATCAATACAAAGAAACCTTAAATGTTGGTTCGCATCAAAAATATGCATGACCTTCTCAAAGTCAGCCTCGCCCGTTCCGGTACTTACGGCTATATAATCTTCAACTCCTTGGGGAGCTTCTTCTAAAAAGGTATTCCACTCTTCAAGCGTATAGTGTTTATGTATGGCCGAAAAAAGTTTATTCGCGCTTAAGACCCTTGCCATTTCAAAGGTTCCTACAGTATCCATGTTAGCTGCCATTATTGGAATACCTGTCCACTCGGCAGAGCTGTGTAAAAATTTAAAAGTCCGTTCTAAACTAACTTGTGATCTGCTTTTTAATGTCGATCTTTTAGGCCGGAACATGACATCCTTAAAACCCAACTTAATTTCATGTTCTATTCTCATCTTATCAATCTTTAACGCACAAAAAAGGTTGATATAAATGTACCAACCTTTTTTATTTATCTAATTGTATCTTTAACTTTATTTTGTCAATGCCTCCGCCCCGCTCACTATTTCAAGTATCTCGCTGGTAATGGAGCTCTGACGGGCTTTATTATAACTTAACTGTAGATCTCCAATGAGTTCTGTGGCATTATCTGTTGCCTTATGCATCGATGTCATCCTGGCACCATGTTCGGCAGCTACCGAATCCAAAATGGTTTTAAAAAACATGGTTTTCAACGACTTTGGGATAAGTTCGTCCATAATAGTTTTTTGATCCGGTTCATAAATATACAGCGATGTATGTGTAGCATCCCTCTCGGGCAATTGAAGAGGAAGGAACTGTTGCACCGTAGGGTTTTGAACTGCGGCATTAACAAACTCGTTGTAGGCAATTAAAACCCTATCGTACTTTTTCATCTTAAAATCATCGATTATACTTTGCGATATTTCCTCAACATTACTAAAGCTTAGGTGATTATAAACTTCGTTTTTCTCATCGGAACAGAGGATACCTGCCGTTTTTAACAGTTTTTTCCCTTGTTTACCTATGGCAACCACATCGATAAATCCATTTTTTAAATGTGAAGAATACTCTTTCCTGATCAGGTTGTTTACCTCTTTCACCACATTCGAATTAAAAGCGCCGCACAATCCCCTGTTACTGGTTATCATTACCACCAACACACGATCAGATTCCCTTTCCTCAGCCAAGTCAATTTTTACACTCTCATCATCCATGGAGTTGATCAGGTCGTAGATAATCTCGTTCAGTTTATCGGCGTATGGCCTGATCCGAAAAATATCATCCTGCGCCTTTTTAAGCTTGGCAGCCGATACCAATTTCATGGCACTGGTAACTTGTCGGGTTGTTTTAACCGAATCTATGCGTGTACGTATATCTTTTAAGCTGCCCATTGGATAGTCGTATTACAATTCTTCTTTTTCTTCTTCAACCACTTTAAATCTGCGTGCAACATCGGCAGCCACTTCTTTAAGAACGTCTGTTTCCATTTCCGATATTTTGCCGCTCCCCAGTGTATCTATCACCCCCTTGTGTCTCATCTCAAGGTCGTCGATAAAACTCTGTTCAAATTCTTTTACCTTATCACCGGGCACTTCTGAAAGTAAGCCTTGTGTTCCGCAATAAATCAATGCTACCTGGTGGGCTACTTTTACCGGTGCATATTGAGGTTGCTTTAAAAGCTCCACGTTTTTACTTCCCTTGTCGAGCACGGCCTTTGTGGCGGCATCCATATCAGAACCAAATTTGGAGAACGCTTCCAGTTCGCGATACTGCGCCTGATCCAGTTTCAAGGTACCCGACACCTTTTTCATGGACTTGATTTGTGCGTTACCTCCCACACGAGATACTGAAATACCTACGTTAATAGCGGGACGGATACCTGCGTTAAACAAGTTTCCTTCCAGGAATATTTGACCATCGGTAATTGAAATAACGTTTGTAGGTATATATGCCGAAACGTCACCCGCTTGCGTTTCAATGATTGGGAGAGCCGTCAAAGAGCCTCCACCTTTTACCTTACCTTTGATACATTCAGGTAAATCATTCATTTGAGCAGCAATTTCGTCCGATTCGATAATTTTAGCGGCACGCTCCAACAACCGTGAGTGAAGATAAAATACGTCTCCGGGATAAGCTTCCCTGCCCGGCGGACGACGTAACAGCAAAGAAACCTCCCGGTACGATACTGCTTGCTTCGACAGATCATCATAAATAATTAAAGCAGACCTACCTGTATCCCTGAAGAACTCTCCGAGTGCGGTACCTGTAAACGGCGCATAAAACTGCATGGCAGCAGGATAGGCGGCACTGGCAGAAACCACTGTTGTGTATTCCATTGCTCCGTGTTTCTCCAACGTTTTTACAATTTGAGCTACCGTTGACCCCTTTTGTCCAACGGCCACATAAATACAATAAACAGGCTCGCCTTTCTCAAAAAATTCTCTTTGATTGATAATGGTATCAATAGCGATGGCTGTTTTACCCGTCTGTCGGTCACCAATAATCAACTCTCGCTGTCCCCTACCGATTGGAATCATCGCATCGATTGCTTTCAATCCTGTTTGCAAAGGTTCCTGAACCGGCTGACGGTAAATTACACCCGGCGCTTTTCTTTCGAGGGGAAATTCAAAAAGCTCCCCGTCGATACTTCCTTTACCATCAATAGGGTCTCCATTGGTATCGATAACACGACCTAACATGCCTTCTCCTACCTTAACAGAGGCAATGGTTCCGGTACGTTTTACTATGTCGCCCTCTTTGATTTCATTTGACGAACCCAACAGCACCACTCCAACATTATCTTGTTCAAGGTTTAAAACCACTCCTTTGCACGATTCAAACTCAACAAGCTCATTTGCCCGGACCTTGTTTAGTCCGTAAACACGGGCAATACCATCACCCACCTGAAGTACCGTTCCAACCTCTTCAAGATTAGTATCTGTAGTAAAACCTAGTATTTGTTTTTTTAATAGTTCCGAAACCTCGGCAGGTCTAATATTTTTCATTAGTACAATTTTAACCGGTAGTAATTAACTCAACAGTTTCTTTTTTAATTCCTTTAGCTTATTAGCTACTGTGGCATCCATCATTTTTCCGTCCACCATTAATATAAATCCTCCAATCAGATTATCTCTAACCCTTACGGTAAGTTCTATATCTGTCCCAAGCTCCTTTTTCAATATATCCTTAACCGTATTCAGATACTCCTTATCTAACTCAAATGCGGTGTATAGCGATACCGTTTTAATATTTTTGTCTTTCTTGTAAAAGTCAATGTAATTTCTGGCAATGGAAGCTAACATAGATTCGCGCCTGTTATCCACCATAATATTCAGAAAATTCATGGTTAGCTGGTTTACATGTTTTTCAAAAACATTTTTTAATGCTCTTTTCTTTTTGCCCGGAGTAATCGCCGGACTGGATAAAAGCTCGTTGAACTCTTCGGTATTTTTACAATAATCCGATAGCATGTCCATGTCTTTGTAAACATTATCCACCTCACCTTTTTCTTTACTTAAAAGGAATAAAGCTTTTGCATATCTTACGGAAATTAAACTGTCGTTCATGTGTTTATAATTGTGATATTTAAGGTCACATTAATTTGCCTAAAATTTATGCTTAAAAGCTAATTTCAAGGCTTGATTATTTACCTTACTCCGTAATTAATTAAAATTTACATTATTTAAGTACCTATCAATGATCGCTTTCTGCTTGCTGTCATCTTTCAATTCCGATTCGATCAAGAGACCAGCAATATCTATTGATAATTCTGCAACCTGCTTTTTCAATTCCTTTATAGCGGCATTTTTTTCCGTCTCAATTTGCTTACGGGCTGAATCGATTATTTTATTGGCTTCAAGGCCAGCACCCGTGCGAGCTTCCGCTAAGATTTTATCTTTAAGCTCACGAGTTTCTTTTAATAACTCGTCACGTTCGTTTTTGGCGGCATCCATCATAGCCTGCCTTGTTTTAACCAAATCTTCCACTTCAGCTTTTGCTCTTTCGGCAGCTTGCAAAGATTGCTCTATGGTTTCATTCCTTAACTTTAAGGCATTTAAAATAGGTCCCCAAGCATATTTTTTGAGGATAAAGGCCAAAATGGCAAATGAAAGTGTTGTCCAAAATACTAACCCGGGATCGGGTGTTAATAAAAAATCCATACGCCTCGTTTTTTTAATAAAACAGAAAAAGGCAATTAACCTTTAAGAAGGGCAACTACAATAGCAAATAAAGCAGCACCTTCGATAAGCGCGGCAGCAATAATCATTGCGGTTTGAATTTTAGAGCTTATTTCCGGCTGACGGGCCATGGCTTCCATTGCCCCATTGGCTAATTTCCCGATTCCAAGACCGGCACCTAATACAATAATTCCTAAACCTACAGCAGTAAGAGAAAGTGTCATAATTGTTTAATTTTATAAATGTATATTAAATTATAAATTAATGTTCGTGATCTTCAACGGCCATTCCAATGAATAAAGCCGATAATAAAGTAAAAATATAAGCCTGTAAAACCGCTACCAATAATTCTAATGTAAACATGATTATCGTTAGCAAAACAGATACAGGGGATATATAAATTGTTTTTAAAATAAAAATGAGCGATACTAAACTCAATATGATGATATGCCCGGCAGTTATATTGGCCAATAAACGAATCATTAGCGCAAATGGTTTTGTAAATAAACCAATGATTTCAACCGGCACGAGTAATACCTTAACAAAAAACGGTACGCCGGGAGCAGTTAATGTATGCTTCCAATAGCTTCTGCTTCCGTTGATATTTGTAATTAAAAAGGTGATTACAGCCAACACCATGGTAACTGAGATGTTACCGGTAAAGTTACTCCCTCCCGGAAAAAATGGCACCAAGCCAAGCAGGTTATTGATCCATATAAAAAAGAAAACTGTAAGTAAGTACGGCGTAAATTTATGTGCCTTGTCAGGATTGATTTGTGCATCTGCAATATCTTCCTTGACAAACAATATGATAGGTTCCAACAACGCCTGAATTCCTTTGGGTTTGGCTGGGCCACCATTATACGCTTTTGCTGCAGTCAGGAATAGCCAAATTAACAATGCTATGGACAGCCACATAGACCAAACATTTCTTTTTAAAGAAAAATCTAATGGTGCCTCATTAGTAATATGGCCATGATCATCTTTTTGCACCGTACCCTGCGCATCCGACTTGTAGATTTTACCGTGATGGTACAAGAAATAACTCCCATTACTTTCTGCGACATGGGTATTATGATCGAACCTGGAATACAAAAAGAAATGCACTTTACCTTTATCGTATAAAATAATAGGCAATGGTATTTCAATATGTTTTTCGTCTGCTCCTTCAACCCATGAAACTACATGCCAAACATGGGCATCAGAGATATGGTGCATTATTAAATCGGTAGGATCAAAAACTTCTTCAGTTTCTTCGAAAGGCATCTTTTCATCGGACGCAAAACTACTCGAATAAAAGATACCCGTGAGTAATATAAGTACACAAAGAAATTTCTTCATCACAATTTTAAATCAATCGAACGTTGTACATTAATCGTTTCTTACGATGGTAACAACTGAAAAGTTAAGATAAATTATATAATTTATCATGAAAAACAAGGCAATGGCCACTTTTTGTTGATGATCACCCAATAAAAAAGGGAGCAAATAAATTAATGCAGCCATCATCTTTACCATAACCCCGGCCAATATTAAACCAGTGTTGTGCATAACAAACTTCTTCCTAAGATGTTTTGTCAATAACGCTGTTAAAACATATAACACGAATAAAAATACCTGTCCTTCCAATACAATTCGCAAAACAGCAGGAAATAAACAGTATGCTAATATACCATTTATCAATAACAACGCTGAAAAAAGAAACAGGTAATATATGGGCAAACGCCATCCGCTATTTTTATTCACTTTTATTTTTTGGTACCCTGAGCTTGAGGTTCAACTACCTTAGCGCTTCCACCCATTAGGCATTTACCGGTAAACACAGCTCCCGGTTCTATGGTAAGCTTGTTGGTCTCAATGTCTCCCAACAGCTTTGATGTAGCCTTTAACGAAAGCAATTCTTTAACCATAACTTTACCTTCCAAAACACCTTCAATCTCAGCGTTCAGGCAATTTGCCTCTCCCCTCACTTTTCCTTTACTACCTATAACTACTTTTCCCTTCGATACAATGTTTCCCTCTATCTCACCATCAATCCTGATACTCTCGGTTGTTTCGATGTTACCGATAATTTTAGTTCCGGAGCCAATTAGGTTATGTAATTTAGTTTCCGGTTCGTATGACTTAGCCATATTATTATAATTTATTTGTTGTGTATAATTTTCTAATGTCAAAGAAAATAAAAAAAAAAGAACGTAATGTAAGGATTAAAATATTTTACTTAAAAATAGATTCCTAAAGCATTTCTCCAATAGCACAAACAAGGGTTACATTAATAAACCTTCAATCTTTTTCATTTGAATTTCTTTGTTTACTTGTCTCAATTTTTTAGCCGTATTTGTATAATAAACATGTTTGCTAAGAAATGCATGTTGTTTCATGTTCCACTCCTTTTGCGAAATTTTTCCATTATAGTTACATAATTCTTCCCAAAGTTTTTCGGATAGCGGAATAAAATCGGCTCTGCCGAGGTAATCCAGGTCTGCGTCTTTTATTATTTTTTCCATCAACTTGGTAGGTTCAGCATCACTTTCGGTTGCCATAATCAACTGGCAAATAATGTCGATTTCATTTTTATTGTAAAAATAATGCGGCAAAATTTCCTTGGCAATTCTTACGCTTTGAACCTCGTGTCTCATTGGGTTAACCATGTAACCGGTATCGTGAAACAATGCCGCTGTTTTAACCAAAAGCAGTTCCTTGTTATTTAATCCTTCGGCTCTGCCCAACACCTCCACTTGGGTACATACGTCAATGGTGTGCTTAATGTTGTGGTATTTTAATGCCGAAGATAACTCCATACGCATTTGCCCAAGAACGGCATCTTCCAAATCATTGTAACGAATCCATTGCAGCTTTGTATAGAAAACCTGATTAGGGTATATTCCTTCACCGTTCACTGAAAGGTGCGGTATAATACTCTTTACAAAATACATATCCGTTTCGCCCTTATATTTTATGGGCATCTTGCCCCTATATTCGCATTCGAAAAAATCTTTAACCAATTGGTAGGTCACTCCCGAAACATTTATTTTTCCGGCCACACCGGAAGATTCCATCCTGCTGGCGATATTAACGGTATCGCCCCAAATATCAAAGGATAACTTTTTACGCCCGATCACTCCGGAAATAACCGAGCCGGTGTGGATACCTATGCGCAGTTCCCAGAAATCCTTTCCGCTTTTTAGCGCATCCTGTCCCGTTTCTTGCATAAATCGTTGCATTTCAATGGCGGCCATTACCACTTCAATCGGGTTAGTTCTGTTTTTTTCGGGCAGTCCGCCTGCACACATGTATGCGTCCCCGATGGTTTTAATTTTCTCTATTTTATATTTATCCGCAACTTCGTCAAAATGTATAAAAAACCGATCCAGTTCATCAATTAGATTCTCCGGGTTCATATGCTCCACAATCTTTGTGAAGCCCTGTATGTCTGCAAACAGAACGGTGGCCTTTTCGTACTTGACCGATGCTCTTTGCGCCAATTTTCGATTGTCAATTGGCTCAGGATCGGGTTTGTTGATATATTTTTTTAAAAAAGGAGCGATAGAATCGTTTTGCCAGGCATTTACTTTATCCCCACTCCTTCCTTTTAAACTGATCTTTAGAACGATGATGGCGAAGATAATAAGCAACAGCAGAATAACAGTGGAAAGAAAATACCTGTTATACGATGACGAGATGACGAGATAAACTTTTTGAACATAGTCTGGCGATTCCAGCACGAACTCATAGACTCCATGATCCAGACCAGTATAAGTCGCACTATTTTTTAATGTCCAATCACCAAATGAGGGATCCAATCCTTTTAAATAATATCGCAACAAGCCGGCATCCTGGTCACTTGCAGGTACAAAATTGAACTCAATAAATTTAAATTTGTTCGACTTTATAACAATTGTATCCGTTATCTCCGATAAATGAATGGTATCTCCTGAAAGAATAATAGAACTTATTAATTTTTTTCTTTCATTCTCATTTAAATTACCTTCCTTTGCAAAGCAACTATAATTCTTTAGTGCTAAGAGATATAGAACAACTAAGACAAGCTTTCGGGCACCATTGATTAAAACTTTATAAGTCACAGTCGATTGTTTTAATCTTTAATTCTTGATTTTTTACCAAAAGTAGTATATTTATTTCGCAAAATAAACCGTATATTTTAAATTAACCTCATGGAGAACTCGGAAAACATAATATTAGTGCCATATGACTTCACTGAAGTTGCCATGCATGCGATAGACCATGCCAAGTCTATCTCAAACAAAAACAATGCTGAAATCATCTTGTTGCATATTGTTAAGAAAGAAAGCGATATCGAGCCTTCGCTCCAAAAGCTTAACAAAGAAACAGAGATGATTAAGGACAAGTACAACCTGGAAACCAAAGCCATTGTAAGGGAGGGAACCATTTTTAAAACCATTAACGAAGTTGCGCAAGAAATGAATGCCATCATGGTTATTATGGGGACTCATGGTATAAGAGGAATGCAAAAGTTAACCGGAAGTTGGGCACTTAAAGTTATCATTGGCTCTAAAATACCATTTTTTGTGGTTCAGGAGAAGCCTATCAACAGTGATGTAAAGAAGATTGTATTTCCTGTTGATTTTAAAACGGAGAACAAAGAAAAACTGTTTTGGGCGGAGTTTATTTCAAAATATCTTAACACCAAAATATATCTTTTGAGCAGTTCTACCAAAGACGGGGTTATTGAACCAAGAACAAAAGCTAACTTAGTTTTTTGCAAGAAGTATCTGGAAGAAAGGGGTATCGACTACGAGCTTTCCCTATCCGAAGGTAAAGGCTCCTTTGCTCAAGAAACAATTAGTTTTGCGGATAACATCGAAGCAGCTGCTATTATTATCATGACCACCAGAGACATCGCTTTTCATGATTATATTTTAGGGGCCAACGAACAGCAGATTATTGCCAACAGTTACAAAGTACCGGTTATGGTGATCAATCCTAGAACCGATTTGATGAAATACGGTTACGGGGGCGGATTTTAAATTTACCTGAAACGCACTACATATTTAAACAACGACCGCTCAGTCGTTGTTTTTTTTTAAGTAATAAAATACTTTTGCACTCAACCATAACGTTATCTAATTAACATGAAACTTGTTTTTGCCACAAACAACCTCAACAAACTTGAAGAGCTTCAACATATTCTGGGTAGTTCAATAGAATTAAAAAGTTTAGATGATATCGGTTGCAACACCGAAATTCCCGAAACCGGAATGACCTTAGAAGAAAACGCTACACAAAAATCGAGATTTATTTACGACACCTATCATCTGGATTGTTTTGCAGATGACACGGGACTAGAAATTGAGGCCTTAAACGGTGAACCCGGCGTGTACAGCGCACGTTATGCCGGCAAGGAAAAAGATGCCGTGAAAAATATGCGCAAGGTGTTAGATAGAATGACAGGTATAAAAAACAGAAAATCAAGGTTCAGAACCGTGATTTCTTTAATTATTGATGGCACCGAACACCAATTTGAAGGTATTGTAAATGGTACTATTAAGCGCAATGAATCCGGCAGCAAAGGGTTTGGTTATGATCCTATCTTCGTGCCCGAAGGATATGATATTTCATTTGCTGAGATGGAACTAACCGAAAAAAACAAAATAAGTCACCGGGCA
The DNA here is from genome assembly GCF_050589685.1 of Saccharicrinis sp. 156. Lineage (NCBI taxonomy): Bacteria > Pseudomonadati > Bacteroidota > Bacteroidia > Marinilabiliales > Marinilabiliaceae > Saccharicrinis > Saccharicrinis sp. 156. Next base: position 6,548 of record NZ_JBNGOS010000055.1, on the reverse strand, counting down.
AGGGCGGTTGTTAAACTGGTTGATTTTTTAAAAACACTATAGATACAATATAACTTAATATGAAATCATTCATAACATTTGGTTTGTTCATACTTAGCCTATGCCTATGTAAAGCTCAAGTAGCTATTGGCAGCTGGCAGGATTATTTATCATTTGCCAATGTGCATAGTGTTGAAAAGGTAAACAACAGGATATATGCCGCTACAAACGTTGGCCTGTTTTCGTATGATACGGAAGAGAATGTTGTGGAAAAAATTACCAAGTTAAATGGTTTGTCGGATATAGAAATTACAGCTATTGCAACATCAAGTAGTTTAAACATACTTATTGTTGGATATGATAACGGAAATATTGATCTGGTTAGCAACAACGACGTTTGGAATATCCCAGACCTCAAATTCAAAGAACTTCTTTCCGATAAGGAAATCAATCATATACATGTAGTCAATAATTTGGCGTATTGCTCAACAACTTTTGGGATTATTGTGCTGGATCTAGTCAAAAAGGAAATTTCAGACACTTACCTGATTGGGGATAACTCGTCATATTTAGGGGTTAACCAAGTGACCACCTCATCTGATTCAATTTATGCGGCCACAGAAAAAGGTATACTTGGAGCACCACTGCAAAGCAATTTACTATCATTCTACCAAACCTGGAGAACAGTAAGTTCGGATAACAAAGAATACCTTTCGTTGGTTTCAATAAATGACGAGCTTGTTGCCTCCGGAAAAAACGGTAACTCAGGGCAAATAATGCGATATGCCAATGGAAACTGGGAAAACTTGTTCCAGCTAACAAAGTTTGTCGACTTAAAACAATATAATTCACAATTATATACAATATCAAGTGATATCATATATAAATACGATAACAATCTCAGCATAGTAGATTCTATCCATCAGTATTCTATAGATGGAACAGAACTAACAACGGATTTTTCATCTGTTTTAATAGATGAAAATAATGATCGCTGGGTTGGTGATGCATCTAACGGATTGATTCAAATATCCAACTCAAACGACATTCAAATTCTTCCGGATGGACCAAGTTCCAACAAAGCATACAAAATGGCAGCATCGGAAAATGCCTTATGGGTTGTAGCCGGCATTAACCACTACGTTGATCCTGAATTCCACCCAGCGGAATGTTCCATATTGAGAAATAACGAATGGAAACACTTTACTTGGCAGAACAACGACTTTTTAAGCAACGCTTATAACCTGAATGATATTGCAATTGATCCAAGAAACGAAAATCATGCTTTTATCAGCAGCGCGCACAGTGGAATCTTTGAATTCTTGAATGACGAAATTGTTACCCATTATATCGATACAGAGAAAAATGCACCAATAGACTCGGCCTACATATGGAGATTGGTAAATGGCGTTGTAATGGATGGTGATGGAAACTTATTTGCCAATAACATGAGTGACTCCATACCGGTTATTGTAAAGCCAGACCTACTTTTAAACACCGACAGTGCCAACCATTACGGATGGTATTTATACGACTATGACACATTTGGTGGTGCCGATTCCGATCCTTGGATGTGGCAAACAATCGTTACTTCATGGGGGCATTTATGGAGTATTTCGGTGCGCAACCCAGTAGGCCTTTTTGTATATGATACTTCAGGTACTATTGAAACCGATAGTGATGATAATTACAGATATGCCGGTGACGTAAACAATTCCGGCAATTCCAAATTATTACTTTGGGATGAAGACGGTGACGAAATAGATCTTGAACCTATTTGTTTGGCAGAAGACAAAAACGGTTATATATGGGTTGGAACCACAAGTGGTATAGTAGTTTATTATCGCCCAACGGAAATATTTAACCTGGATAAACCCATTGCATCACGGGTTAAAATTCCCAGAAACGACGGAAGTGGCCTGGCTGACTATTTACTCGAGAATGTTCAGGTAAACGTTATGGCAGTAGACGGTGCTAATAGAAAATGGGTTGGAACTGAATCTAACGGGGTTTATTTGATCTCTTCGGATGGGACTGAAACAATTCTCGAATTTAGCACATCTAACAGCCCATTATTATCAGACAGAATCCTATCCCTGGCCATTAACCCTAACAGCGGAGAAGTTTTTATGGGTACCGATAAAGGTATTTTGTCGTACAGAGGAACGGCTATTGAAGGTAAACCAACTTATTCAAGCGTCAAAGCTTTTCCTAACCCTGTGAATCCTAATTATGAAGGTTTGATAACTGTAACAGGATTAATGGAAGATTCCAACATAAGAATAACTGACATCAGCGGAAAAATAGTATACCAGGCTAACTCAACTGGCGGGCAAATAGTATGGGATGGAAAAAACATGTACAATGAAAATGTCCGCAGTGGGGTATACCTAGTCTTTGCAACCAACGAAGATGGTTCGGAAGATATGGTTACCAAAATAATGATAATCAGATAGTAATTAAAAAATATTTTACTTGTATCTTAACAACCATAAAAGTTTCATCAGTATTTTATGACCAGACGAATAACATTTATAATTATCTCATTAGTTCTTATTGGATTACTTGCCTATTCTTATCACTACTTCTCCAGCCTTAAGAACTTTAAGAACAACCAAGCCATCAAAGCAGTACCTACCGATGCTTCGGTAATTATTCAGGTTAAAAAACCCGATCGGATTTCAGATATCATATTAAACCGTATCAGTTATAACGAAGCATTGTTGGAATTCGATTGGTTTAATAGCTTTTCTAATCACCTGAAAGCATTTGAAGGCGATTCTCTTATTGTAGATAAATCCATCTTAAGCTTCCTAAAATCAAAACCGATTACCATATCTCTTCACCCCTTGGGTAAAGAAAAAGTAAAATCTTTATTTGCCTATTCTATTAGCAACAAGGCTCAGCAGAACATATTCGTTAATTATCTGGAAGAAAATCCGGACGGATGGGCTGTTAACCAGCGAAAATATAACGCTTCCAATATCTACTCTATTAAACCAACCGGGGTAAAAACTGAGTTGTTTGTCAGTTTTTATCGTGGGCTCCTCATCATAAGCCCTGCTTCGTTATTGGTAGAAAACGCGTTGAGACAACTTAGATCCGACTTCACACTTATGTCGGATAAAACATTCAGCAAACTTTTTAAAACAGTGGGAAGCAATAGCGACGCCAACCTTTTTGTTAATTTCAATAACATAGGGCAGGCGTTATCAAAAGTTTTTACTAAAAACCACAAGAAAAAACTATCCTTTTTCTCAAAGGTTGCCTCTTGGGGCGAATTTGATCTGAACCTGAACGACACACATATTCTTATCAATGGTTTTTTATATACCGATGAAAACCAAACTAAGATGAACGCACTGTTTGATGGTATTGATGCCGGTTATACAAAAATAAACCAAATAATACCTGATAACGCCAGTTTTGTTCAAACAATTAGTTACGATGATAAGGATAAAATGCGTCGCAACCTAAAAAACTACCTTAAGCAAGAAGGTACGTACGAAGCTATTCAAAGTAATTATAACAAACTTGGTTTTAAGAATTCCCTTGAGTCCACAGAAGAACAAGTATTTGATATTATTGACAAAGAATTTTCCTATGTCATTAACAATTCGTCCGAAAATGAAAACAATGATAACAGCTATTTAATATTAAACACAAAAAGTAAATCTAAAACTATTAGTCTATTGAACAGCTTGTCTGATTCAGAAACAAAACCGGTTACCTTTTACCAGCTAGATCAACAAACCCAATACCCCATCTATAAATCAACGGCCGCAAAAGTATTTCCATTGTTATTAAATACATACTGCCCGGAGCTACCCAAGGATTATTTCACTTTTGTGGATAATTACATGATTTTCTCGAATTCTGTCAAAAAACTATCGGACTTAATTTATGCCAATATCCTTCATAAAACTTTAGATGATAGCAAATATCACCGGCAGTTTACCAATATGTTCTCATACAAGGAAAACATGTTTGTTTATTGCGACATTTCTAAAATTAAATCGCTATTGCCCGAATCGGGTAATCTCGAACTTTTTAATCCTTCGAGAACACAGCAGGAAAGTTTAAACCAATTTTATGGATTTGGGATTCAACTGGCAACAGCAGCCAACGACTTAATATACGTAAACGCATGCATCCATTATTTGCCAACCCGCGAGAGCGAACCCGAAACCGTCTGGCAAAGCGGTCTGGATAGCACTATTATAGGAAAACCAGCATTAGTTGTAAACCATTATACCAAAGAAAAGGAAATTTTGGTTCAGGACAAATCGAACATGCTTTACCTGATTTCCAATTCGGGCAGGGTGCTTTGGAAAAAGAAACTGGAAGCACAAATTATGGGAGAAGTGACCCAAATTGATTATTTCAGAAACAACAAATTTCAATACTTATTTAATACAGTTAATAGGATATATTTGCTGGATAGAAACGGCAATAACGTAGAAAAATACCCTATTGATCTGGCTTATAAGGCCACCAATCCGATAGCTGTATTTGATTACGACAATAACCGCAACTACAGGATTTTTGTAGCTTGTTCAAACAGAAACACCTACGTATTCGATAAATCCGGAAATAGAATTACGGGCTGGAAAGCCAAAGCTACCGAAGGTAAAGTAAGCCAACCTATTCAGCACATTAGGGTTCAAGGAAAAGATTATATTGCTTTTGCAGACGACAAACGAAATTATATTTTAAACCGAAAAGGGGAAAACAGAGTAACTATCAAATCGGATTTTATCCGCAACGAAAACAGTTTATTTTATTTGCTGACAGAAAACAATATACCTTTCCTTTTAACAACCGATACAAACGGAAACCTGCAAAAAATCAACTTAAACACAGGTGACTGTATCACTACTAAATTGCTAAATTCAAATGAAGGGCATCATTTTATGGCCTGGGATTTTAGTAACAACAAAGGCATGGAATTCATTCTTGTTACAAAGGAAAATGTATATGCTTTTAAGGCCAATTCAAAAAAACTTTTTGAGGTGGAAATAGACGGCAACCTACTCCCAACAGCTGACGGTTACCATTTCTCGGGCAACAACAAAAAAATTGGGGTATTTGATCAGGAAAACAATAAAATATATCTCATCAACAGTAATGGATCGGTCTATAAAAACTTTCCTTTAAGAGGAAAATCCAGGTTCAGCATAGGGTTTTTGAATAAAGAAAGTACTAAGTTTAACCTTATTGTTGGGGGCGAAAACAACTATTTATACAACTATAAAGTTGAATAACTGGCATGGCCGTCTGCCTGCAGCGAGCACGGGACAAATACTCAGGCCACGCGGGGGCATGATTGAAGTTTGCACTATTTATCAGAGTTTTGCTAATTTTTAGAAGATATGAAAAAAATTAAAATTGGGGTTCTTGGTGTATCGAACCATTTAATAAAACGAATAGTTTTGCCCTTACAAAACACCAAAAATTGCGAAATTTATGCTATCGCCTCCCGTAACGCCATAAAGGCACAGCAATTCGCTAATGAGTTTGGTATTGAGAGAGTACATGATAGTTACGAGGTTTTGCTTGAAGACCCTGATATCGATTTTGTATATATTCCTTTACCCAACCATTTACATCTGGAGTGGGTAAAAAAAGCAGCCATGGCTAAAAAGCATGTTCTATGTGAAAAGCCAATTGCCCTTGATACCAAACAAGCTCAGGAATGTGTTGACATAGCCAACAAAAACGGGGTTAAATTAATGGAGGCTTTTATGTATAAATTCCACCCGCTATGGATTCACGTTAAGGATATGGTCAGAACCAATCAGATTGGAAAAATAATGTATATAAATGCTTCATTTGCATATAACAACCCGGCACCCGATAATATTAGAAACAAAAAAGATTTTGGCGGAGGAGCAGTCATGGACATCGGTTGTTATGCGATATCTGTTCCTCGTTTTTTGCTGGATCAAGAACCTGATCAGGTTATTTCAATACACCAAAAACATAACGAATTTCATACAGACACACTAAGTTCCGCGATTCTCGATTTTAACGGAACGCATGCCAGTTATACGGTTTCAACCTTAAGTCATGCCAATCAATATGTTGAGGTTATTGGAAGCTCCGGCCGTATTCGTGTTCATATACCGTTTAATACCTATGTTGATACCAGGGCCGAGATATTGGTTTCCACCGGCCAAGGGGATAGAACAGTAACTTTTGAGGTATGCGACCAATATGGATTGATGTTCGATGCCTTTGCTACATCAATCATAAATAATAGCCCAACTCCGGTTAATGTATCAGATGCCGTAAACAACATGAAGGTGATTGATGCTTTATTTAGGTCGAATGAGACCCGAAAGTGGGAAAGAATAGGGTAATCCCCCGATTAAATCAGGCTTTAAACCGCAAGAGGCATTAAAAATACAGGTTAAACCCAGATTATGTATTGGAGGTTCGTCATGAGCATTGCAAGAACAATAAAACAAGGCATTACTGAAACGAGGCATCACTTGTCCCGATTACTTTCAACGATTTTATTTAGCAAGAATACATTACACTATTTAAATCTAAAGTCAAGTTTGTAG
>NZ_JBNGOS010000054.1:0-33641 GCF_050589685.1 Saccharicrinis sp. 156 | reverse complement strand
CGCTAACGGCCGACGGGAACTCCGGCTGCAGTCCTGCCGTCGATCAAATGAATATCACCGTGGCCAACCAGGTCGTTGCGGATGCCGGAATTAATGCCGCGGTTTGCGAAAACAGCTCATACTCGGTAAGTGACGCCAATGTGGATTACGGCAACGGTACCTATAGCTGGACACACGACGGCAACGGAAGCCTGGCAGATGATGCTACACTGACACCCACGTATACGCCCGATGCCTTAGATGCGGGAAATATTGTAACCTTAACGCTAACGGCCGACGGGAACTCCGGCTGCAGTCCTGCCGTCGATCAAATGAATATCACCGTGGCCAACCAGGTCGTTTCGGATGCAATAGGAGATGTTACCATTTGCGAGAGCGGATCGCATACAGTTTCAGGGGCATCCGTCACCTATGGTATTGGAACTTACAGCTGGAGCCATGACGGCAGCGGAAGCCTGGCAGATGTTGCCACACTGACACCGACCTATACCCCCGATGCATCGGACGCAGGTAATATCGTAACCTTAACGTTAACGGCCGACGGGAACTCCGGCTGCAGTCCTGCCGTCGATCAAATGAATATCACCGTGGCCAACCAGGTGGTTGCGGATGCCGGAAGTAATGCCGCAGTTTGCGAAAACAGCTCATACACGGTAAATGACGCCAATGTGGATTACGGCAACGGAACCTATAGCTGGAGCCACAACGGCAGCGGAAGCCTGGCAGATATTGCCACACTGACACCGACCTATACCCCCGATGCCTTAGACGCGGGAAATACCGTAACCTTAACCCTAACGGCCGACGGGAATGCGGACTGTGCACAGTCCGCCGATCAAATGAATATCACGGTGGCCAACCAGGTGGTTGCGGATGCCGGAAGTAATGCCGCGGTTTGCGAGGGTGGAACATATACGGTGGATGATGCAGACGTGAGCTATGGCAACGGAACTTACAGCTGGAGCCATGACGGCAGCGGAAGCCTGGCCAACGAAACCACACTGACACCCACGTATACGCCCGATGCCTTAGACGCGGGAAATACCGTAACCTTAACGCTAACGGCCGACGGGAATGCGGACTGTGCCCAGTCGGCCGATCAAATGAATATCACCGTGGCCAACCAGGTGGTTGCGGATGCCGGAAGTAATGCCGCGGTTTGCGAAAACAGCTCATACACGGTAAATGATGCAAACGTGAACTACGGCAACGGAACTTACAGCTGGAGCCACGACGGCAGCGGAAGCCTGGCCAACGAAACCACACTGACCCCCACGTATACGCCCGATGCATCGGACGCAGGTAATATCGTAACCTTAACGTTAACGGCCGACGGGAACTCCGGCTGCAGTCCTGCCGTCGATCAAATGAATATCACCGTAACCAACCAGGTCGTTGCGGATGCCGGAGGAGATATCACCCTCTGCGAAAGCAATTCATATACAATTTCAGATGCTGTTGTTAATTATGGAAATGGAGTTTTATTTTGGACGCACAATGGCAACGGAACATTAATAAATGATAATACGATAACACCAACGTATATATCAAGCTCTTTAGATGCCGGGAATACCTTAGTGTTAACCTTGCATGCTTTAGGAGTAGGATCATGCACGCAGGCAGTGGATCAGATAACTATTAATGTTGTTAAAAAGGTTGTGGCTAATGCAGGTATTGATGGGAGTATATGTGTAAATGATTCATATACTATAAACGGCGCATCAATACAAGATGGCGATGGTACATATGTTTGGGCTCATAATGGTAGCGGTAATTTATCAGATGAAAACACACTTACACCCACTTATAATTCGGTGAATGAAGACGCCGGTAAAACGGTAACACTCTCTTTATCAGCAGAAGGGCTTTCTGATTGTATACAGGGGGTCGATCAAGTTGAAATATTCGTCGAACAACAAGTTGTAGTCAATGCTGGGGGAGACGCTACCATTTGCAGCAATGAAAGTTTTACGGTGAGTGAAGCAGTGGTACAAAATGGCAATGGCACTTATACTTGGTCTCATAATGGAACAGGATCTTTAACTGATATTTCTATGCTTACCCCAACATATACTCCAACATCAGCGGACGCTGGGAATATTGTTACCTTAACATTGAGTGCGAATGGTAACGCTAGCTGTGCAGTGTCTGTTGATGAAATGAATATAAATATAGAGAATTATGTAGTCGCTGATGCGGGAGATAACGCTACTATTTGTGAAAATGGATTTTATACGGTGAATGATGCATCAGTAACTAATGGCAATGGATTTTATAACTGGTCCCACAATGGTAATGGAACCATTGAAGATGCAAATACCCTGGTACCAACATATCAACCAGCAGCGGAAGATGCAGGCACAACAGTAACTCTAACATTGACAGCGGAAAGTAATGCCGGATGTGATGTGGTTACAGATCAATTGGATATTACCGTGGCGAAGATGGTTCGGATTAGTATTGGAAGTGATGGACGAACTTGTGAAAGTAGTCCATATACCATTAATGGTGTTGATGTGGAAAATGGAAATGGGAGCTATATCTGGTCGCATGATGGTAGTGGAATTTTAACCGGTGTTAATACTTTAAATCCTGTTTATACGCCAGGAAACCAGGATGCCGCTAAGGATGTTGTACTTAATTTAACCGCGCAAAGTAATTCAGGTTGTGGTGAGGTTAGCGAACAGTATGTTTTAAGCGTTGATGAAAGTGTTTCTGCCAATGCAGGTTCGGATGATGAGATCTGCGGCGATACCTATAACCTGAATGCATCGGATAATGGGTTATGGTCGCTTGTAAATGGGCCGGGAACCGTAACTTTTTCTCCTGGAGCAGATCGCTTTGATGCCCGTACAACCGTTTCTGATGCAGGAGAATATACATTTGAATGGAAAGTGGAAAACGGTGCATGCACAGAATCCGCAGAAGTTACCATCAACTTTAACGAGAAACCTCTAATTGAAATAATTTCAGATAATAACATATGTGGCTTACAAACAGATATTGACGTTCACCAATCGGTAGGCGGTGGATATTGGGTGTTGGAGAATGGACCAGCCGGAGCGAGATTGGGCAAGAATTCGGAATTCTTGAGCAATACCGTTTTAGTTGATGAGCCCGGAATAGTTGAGTTAACCTGGAAAGGAAATTATAATACTTGTTCCGATATTTCATCTGTAACCATTGATTTTAAGGAAATTCCAGAGGTGTATGCCGGAGGAAATATCGATTTGTTTGATTCTGATGAAGTGGTTACAGAAGCGACTCTTAAAGATGGAGAAACAGGCCTTTGGACAATTGTAGATGGATCCGGTATCATTCATGATGAAAATTCACCAACGGCTACCCTAACAGATCTTGAAGAAGGCGAAAATATATTTAAATGGACAGTATACAATGGAGAATGTGAAAATGCGAGTGAAGTTATATTTACGGTAAAAGAGAGTAATTTTCCGAATATAATTACGCCCAACGGAGATTTTAGGAATGATGTTTTTGAGATTGATGGGATCGAAAACATGGGTCCGGTTAAAATGATAGTATTTAACCGGTGGGGACATAAAGTATATGAAAACAACAACTATAACAATGAATGGGATGGTAAAGATATGAATGGCAGGGAACTACAGGAAGATACTTATTATTATTACCTGAATTTTAGTGACAAGAAAGTGATAAAAAGCTATGTACTTATTAAAAGATAACATATTTAAGTGTTTGGTATTAATCGTGTTCTTTTCCATACATTCAGATGGTTTAGCTCAATTGTTTCCCGTATCAAATCAGTATCTGCATAATGCTATTGCAATTAATCCGGCAGAAACGGGTAATGATGGAGCATTAAGTGCCAGTCTTGTGTATTGGAATCAATGGGTAGGTTTTGAAGGAGCCCCTAAAACCCTGACAGCAGCAGTACATGCACCTTTTAATAAAGATAGGATTGGCTTGGGACTGGTGGTTATTTCAGATAGTTACGGAATAGCACAAAGCAATACTATTCGGGGAAACTATGCTTTTAGAACACAATTGGGACGAGGAAACCTTTCTTTTGGTCTATCGGTCAGTGCTCAAATCAACAGTTTTTCAGTGGACGAATTGTATGCAGGGGAGCATGATGATGACATTTTGTATGACTATCCGGAAAACTCAACCAAGCCAAATTTTGGTACCGGTATCTATTATGCTTCAAGGAATTATTTCCTGGGATTAGCAGTTCCTAATCTCTTGTCGAATGGGTGGGAAAGCGATGGAAGCACAAATACGGTTGATACCGAAAACTATTCATATTACGGTTATGGAGGTTTTCAGTTGAAGCTTCACCATCATATAAAATTTGCACCTTCTGCTTTACTAAAATATTATAACGGAAGAGAATTTCAGGTTGATATAACACCTAATTTAATTATAATGGACCGAATTTGGGCCGGTATCAATTATCGATCGGAGGGCATGATGTCTGGTTTGCTCAGGTGCAATGTTGATGATCAATTGAGTTTAGCTTATTCGTATGATTTTGAGTTAGGAGAAAGACAAAAATATACAGGTGCTTCACACGAGCTTATGCTGAAATATGTATTTAAGTATAAGTCGAAAGTGATGAGTCCAAGGTAGAACAAGTAATGAAGAAAGAAATTATAGATAATAATATGGCCATTGGATGGCTGTTCAATATGAGATTGAAAAGAATTCTTGGATGCTTTATGGTATTCTCGATATGTTGCAATATGTGGTGCCAGGAAGCATCCTTTACGGTAAAAAGAGCAAATTTTTCGTCGAATGCATATGATGAGTTTTCGCCATTTTATTATGATGGAGGAATTGTTTTCTGCTCTAACCGTCCCGTAAGTGCCATGGTGGAGGTTGTTCAGGATGACAAAAACATGTTCAACTTATATTATTCAAAAAACAAAAAACAGGATAAATGGTCGATAGGTAAAATATTTTCAGAAGAACTGTTAACAAGATTCAACGATGGACCGGTAAACTTTTCAAATGATGGTAAAACGATATACTTTTCAAGGAACAACGTGGTTGAGGGGAAAAGGAAACAGGTAAATACAGCCAATAATAAAATAGGAATTTTTACGGCCGGGATATCCGACGGGAAATGGGTAAACATAGCTCCGTTCAAATACAATAGTTCTGAATACTCACTTATTTCACCATCCGTGTCGAAAGACGGTAAAACTTTATATTTCAGTTCCGATATGCCGGGGGGAGAGGGCGGCTTTGATATATATTGTTCGCAATGGATAAATGGAGAATGGCAACAACCCGTAAACCTGGGTAATGTTATAAATACTGCTTCCGACGAAACCCATCCCTTTGTAGGTAAATCCGACAAAGTGTTTTTTGCATCGGATGGTCATAAAGGGCTCGGAGGAAAGGACATATTTTATAGCCAAAAAATAACCGGGGCATGGATGCAACCTGTTCATCTGAGTGCAGAGATTAATTCGGAGGCAGATGATTTTGGTTTTTTTACGTCTGATGATTTCCAAACCGGCTATTTTTCGTCTAACAGAAAACGAACCGACGATATTTATTGGTTTCAAAGAAATACGGTCAATTTCAGCAATTGCAGGGAACAAGAGGAAAACAGCTTTTGTTTTCTTTTTTATGATGAAAACGTGGAGGTAAACGATTCAATTTTGAGTGTCTATGAATGGGATTTTGGCGAAGGAAAGAAAAAGATAGGTAAACAGGTTGAGTATTGTTTCCCCGGTCCCGGAAAATATTCTGTGGTGCTAAGGGTATTGGATCATCTTACCGGTGATACCATCAACTTGCCCAAGCCATATGATTTTGAACTGGAGGAAATCAGACAGCCTTATATCAATTCAAATGACGTAGGATTTGCTGGAGATACAATCTGTTTTGATGCCCTTTTAACCAACTTACCCGATATGCAGATAAAAGAATACTTATGGGATTTTGGAGATGGATTTGTGAAATCTGGAGTTATGGCGAACCAAATATTTCACGAAAAGGGTGAGTATCTAGTGAAGTTGGGCCTGCTTGGCCAAACCGACAGTATTGGAAGAACCCCTAAAGTATGCGTATATAAAACAATAAGCATCAACAAAAAAAACAATTATTAATACAACAGAATGAGCTTCAAAACAAAAAAACAAAATAAGAATGTATTTCAGAGGTCAACCATCGTTGCTTTGCTGTTTTTGTGCCAATACCATATTAATGCGCAGTCAGTTCCAAGTATTGAAGAAAATATTCCATTTTTAGTAACCTTCGGCAAAGATTCGGAAAAGTCATGGGGCGATGATGATTTTTGCCAGATTTTTTTTGCACTTATCCCCAAAGATTATTCAGGTTCGGTTTTTATCAGGGTATTTGATCCCGAAACAAGTGGTTTATATGATGAAAATAAAGGTGAGTTTAACACTAAAATCAATTTTACTGTATATGGCGGAGAGGAATGTTGGTCGGATAAAGATGCTCAGGCAACAGATCCTACCGGAAATTATAAAAGCGGCACTTTGTTAAAATCAAAGACATTTGGTAACGCCGAAAGATATGATGGGGAATGGTATACTTTTGGGCCGTTTAGCCCAAACGAAGGAGAATATGTGGAGAAATTCAATGGCTATATGTTTAAGATAATAGCCGAGGGAGTAGCCGGCGATGACGGTAATCTATATCGATATTTTCTAAGCCGCCATAACTCGGAGAATCTTAATATTGAAGGAGGCAATATTTTTACCTACGAATATACTTTTAGGTTGCCTAATGATAACCGGGAGGTATGTCAAATTTATCCCTACATTGACGATGAAACTATTTCAGTGAAGGTTTCTAATTTTGATTGGGACAATGACGGGAAAATAAAAATGGTTTCTGTAGCAAAAAATGGCATTCACTGCGATATTTCGGGTCAGGAAGAATGGAATGTAAGCGAATATGCCATTGTAGAAGAAGAGAAAAATTCGTCTTTGCAACTGCAGTTTGTAAAAGATCATAACACGCTAATTAAAAACAACAATGTAGCCATAGTGGTCCAGAATCAGTATGGTTTTTCTCTACCGTTTTATGTGCTTCCAATTGGCGGGGTTCCCGTTTATCGCCCAAAAATAATGATGAAAGATATTCGAAGATAACTTTCTTGTCCAAAAAAAAAAGGCTTTCCGAAGGAAAGCCTTTTAATATTAATATCTGTAAAAATGCTTAGTTGATTTTTAAATCTTTAACAATCGCATTAATTTTTTTCTCAGCAGTGGCATCAGCACTGTAATATTCTTCGCGGGAAGCCATTTCGCCACGTACTTCAAAGTAGAACTTAATTTTTGGTTCTGTACCGGACGGGCGGACGCTTACTTTTGAACCGTCCTCGGTAAAGAACTGAAGAACATTAGAAGTTGTGGGCAGATCAATTGGGCTGTCTGTTCCGTTTATCTTGTCAAAGGCTTTTAAAACCGCATAATCTTTTACAATAGACACCTTTGACCCTGCCAGTTCAAGCGGAGGATTCTCACGCATATCTTTCATGATTTGCTGAATTTCATCGGCACCAGACTTACCTTTGCGAACAATATAAATCATTTTTTCCTTGGAATAGCCATACTCAAGGTAGATGTTTTGCAGTAGTTCAAATAAAGTGACACCATTGTCCTTAGCCCAAGCGGCAATTTCAGCAAACATGGCACACGAAGCAACGGCATCTTTGTCCCTTACATAGTCACCGGGAAGGAACCCATAGCTTTCTTCACCGCCACAGATATATTTTTTCTCACCTTCAAAGCTCTTGATTTTGTCCGCAATCCATTTGAAACCGGTATACACATCAAAATACTCGATGTTGTTTTTTACGGCTATCTCTTTTAATAGCTCACTGGTGACTATGGTTTTAACGATAAATTCTTTGCCTGTTAAGAGGTTGTTTTCTTTCCATCGCTTAACCATGTACCATGTTAACAACAAGGCTGTTTGGTTACCGTTAAGCAAGATAAACTCTCCCTTTTCGTTTTTGCAGGCAATACCCAAACGGTCGGCATCAGGATCGGATGCCATTACCAGGTCAGCATCAATTTCAGATGCTTTATCTACTGCCATTTGCAATGCGGCAGGTTCCTCCGGATTGGGGGAAACTACGGTTGGGAAATCACCACTGACGACATCTTGCTCAGGAATATTGATGATGTTGGTAAAACCATACTTTTTCAACGCCGCAGGAATCAACTTAACACCTGTTCCGTGTATAGGGGTATAAATAATTTTTAAGTCCTTGTTTCTTTCGATTGCTCCGGTGTCCAGAGAAACCGACTTTACTTTATCCAGGTATTTCTCGTCTATTTCCTCCCCGAGCACTTCAATCAAACTGTCGTTACCTTCAAATTTTATTTCATCAACAGATTTAATCTTTTTTACCTCGTCAATAACGTTGGTGTCATGCGGGGCTATCATCTGTCCGCCATCGTCCCAGTAAGCCTTATATCCGTTGTACTCCTTAGGGTTGTGTGATGCTGTAATGATAATGCCACTCTGGCAACCTAATTCACGGATTACAAATGAAACTTCCGGGGTAGGTCTTAAATCATCAAAAACAAGCGCTTTAATTCCGTTAGCAGAAAGAATTTTTGCGGATATTTCGGTGAATTCTTTACTGTTATTTCTGCAGTCGTGGCCAATACAAACCTTAATCTCATCCAAATCACTGAATTGTTCATTGAGGTAATTGGCTAATCCCTGAGTTGCGGCCCCAACTGTATAAATATTCATTCGGTTGGAACCGGGCCCCATGATACCTCTGAGTCCGCCTGTGCCGAATTCCAGATCTTTATAAAAAGAATCGATTAACTCGGACTTATCTTCGGAATTTAAAAGTGCAGTAATTTGCCTTTTAGTTTCTTCATCGTAATTTCCAGAAAGCCATTGGTTCGCTTTTTCGGTGACCAATGTCAAAACGTCTTGGTTTTCCATCTTTGTTATTGTTTTAAGTTTTTTGTTGCAATTACATTAAGGCATTTTTCAAGGCTAAACCTCCAATATGGAATATTTAACTTATAACTAGTTTTAATTTTGTTTTTATTGAGAACACTGTAAAATGGTCTTGGCGCCGCAGTCGGATATTCTTTTGATTCGATAGGTACTACGTTACAATTGATACCCATCAACTGATGGATGTTAATTGCAAAATCGTACCAACTACAGACACCCTCGTTGCTAAAATGATAAACGCCTGGTATAAACTGCCTGTTTCCCGATTCTACCTGTGTTACAACCTGTAATATGGTTGAAGCCAGGTCAACCGCATATGTAGGCGATCCTATTTGATCCGCAACTACTTTAAGTTCATCTTTTGTCTGGCCCAGCTTTATCATAGTTTTTACAAAGTTATTGCCAAATTCCGAGTAAAGCCAGGATGTTCTGAATATCATGGATTCAGGATGAGTTTCCAAAAGATATTTTTCACCTAACAATTTCGTCTGTCCATAATAGGATTCCGGTACCGCAAAAGATTCCTCTGTATACGGCTTAAATGTGTTGCCATCAAAAACATAATCGGTGGAAACATGGATAACTTTAAAATTATTTTCGTTTGCGGCAATTCCAATGTTTTTCACCGCCTCCGCATTTAACTTTTTCGCCATTACTTGTTCATGTTCCGCCTTATCAACAGCTGTATATGCCGCACAATTTATCAAGTAATCTATTTTTGTGGAAAGGGTGTATTCCTTTAATTGATCGAGGTTGCATATGTCCAAGTCCTCCACATCGGTGAAAAGGATGTCAAGATTCTCAAATTGATCAGCTATTGAACGAATGCTTTGTCCAAGTTGACCGTTTCCTCCGGTTACTAATATTTTAGACATTGAAAAAATGGGTTAAAAATTATATTCTGCTTCGCTGAACATAGGGTGCTGTTGGTCTTTACCCGAAATGATTGCGTCGGAATCCGGGATTTGCCAGTCAATACCCAAAGAGGGATCGTTGTATTTAATACCGCGTTCCGCTTCCTTATGGTACAGGTTGTCGCACTTATAGGAAAACAAAACTTCATTGCTTAACACCGAAAAACCATGGGCAAAACCACGCGGTATCATCAGTTGAAGCCCGTTTTGTTCTGAAAGCTCCAAGCTAAAACTTTTACCGAAGCTAGGAGAGTCTTTTCTAAGATCCACCACTACGTCGATAATTTTCCCCTTAATCACTTGAACCATTTTTGCCTGGGAATAAGGAGCCAACTGATAGTGCAATCCTCTAATTACTCCGTATTGGGAGGATGAAAAATTATCCTGAACAAAGTTGTAATCTATTCCCAGACTTAGAAATCGTTCTTTATTGTACGATTCCAAAAAGAAACCACGCGAATCTTTAAATATTTTTGGTTTGATGATTAGTAAATCCTGAATCTCAGTTTGAATTACTTGCATTGTTTACCTGGTCAACGTTAAAACTACAAAATTAACAATCTATTTGGCAATTCGCTTTAGGTAGGCGCCATATTCGTTTTTTTCCAAGGGTTTTGCAAGTTTAAGTAACTGTTCTTTACCGATATATCCCATGTTAAAGGCTATTTCTTCTATACAGGCCACCATTAACCCCTGACGGTGCTCTATGGTAGCAATAAAGTTTGAGGCTTCCAGCATACTGTCATGTGTTCCGGTATCCAGCCAAGCCATACCACGTCCCATCAATTCAACGCGAAGGTTGTTTTCGTTAAGATATAGCTTGTTCAAATCGGTAATTTCCAATTCCCCCCTTGCGGAAGGTTGCAGGTTTTTGGCTTTTTCTACCACGGAATTATCATAGAAATAAAGTCCGGTTACTGCATAATTTGATTTGGGTTGCGCAGGTTTCTCTTCCAGGCTTATTACGTTCATTTTTTCATCAAACTCGGCTACGCCATATCGTTCAGGATCTGTAACATAATAGCCGAATACCGTAGCTCCTTCATTCAATTTAACTGTCGTCTTTAATTTGTGCGGTAGTTCAAAACCATAGAAGATATTGTCGCCCAGTATCAAGCAAACGTTGTCGTCCCCAATAAATTCTTCTCCAATAATAAACGCCTGGGCTAATCCGTCTGGGCTAGGTTGTTCTGCATAAGTAAGTTGTAG
The DNA here is from genome assembly GCF_050589685.1 of Saccharicrinis sp. 156. NCBI lineage: Bacteria > Pseudomonadati > Bacteroidota > Bacteroidia > Marinilabiliales > Marinilabiliaceae > Saccharicrinis > Saccharicrinis sp. 156. The sequence continues at coordinate 22,566 of NZ_JBNGOS010000054.1, read as the reverse complement.
CCCAAATTGACTTCCGTCTCCAAAAAGCTTTTTATATAGTGGCAAATCATGCGGGGTTGATATAATCAGTATTTCCCTAATTCCGGAAAGCATCAGCACAGATAATGGGTAATAGATCATTGGTTTGTTATAAACCGGAATAATTTGTTTTGAAATACTTTGGGTAATAGGGTATAATCTTGTGCCAGACCCTCCGGCTAAAATGATTCCTTTGTAATTTGCCATGTTAGTTTTTTAGATAAAGTTAAAAATTAAGATGCTATATGTCCTTTAATATTTGATCAAAGTATTCTATGGTTTTTACCAATCCTTCTTTCAATTGAATTTTTGGTTCCCAACCGTTTAACTCTTTTTTTGCAAGGTCAATGTTCGGCTGTCTTTGCGTAGGGTCGTCCGATGGCAACGGCAAAAAGCTTAGTTTGGATGTTGAACCCGTAAGTTGAATGACTTGTTCCGCCAGCTCAAGCATCGTAAACTCATTTGGGTTTCCCACGTTTACCGGGCCAAGAAAATCTTTTCTTGAATTCATCATTCTTATCATTCCCTCCACCAGGTCATCGACATACTGAAAACTTCGGGTTTGTTTGCCATCACCAAATATGGTGATATCTTCCCCTTTTAATGCCTGAACAATAAAATTCGAGACTACACGTCCGTCGTTTGGATTCATGCGCGGACCATAAGTATTAAATATCCTAATGACTTTAATGTCCACTTTGTTTTGAGAGTGGTAATTAAAAAACAGACTTTCCGCGCATCTCTTTCCCTCGTCATAACACGATCGTATTCCTATTGGGTTAACATTTCCCCAATAATCTTCACTTTGAGGGTGTATTTCAGGGTCACCGTAAACCTCAGATGTAGAGGCTTGTAATATTTTCGCCTTTATGCGTTTGGCTAATCCCAACATATTGATAGCACCCATGACCGAGGTCTTAATGGTTTTGATAGAATTAAGCTGGTAATGGATGGGCGAAGCAGGGCAGGCCAGGTTATAAATCTCGTCAACTTCAATAAAAAAAGGGTGGGTTACATCATGGCGTATAAGTTCAAAATAAGGATTGTCCATGAGGTGAAGAATATTTGTTTTGCTTCCCGTGAAGTAGTTGTCGAGACAAATTACCTCATTTCCTTCGTTTAATAGGCGTTCGCACAAATGCGATCCAATAAAACCGGCACCCCCGGTTACTAATATCCTTTTCATTAATCTGTTTTTACTGAATGTTGACTGATATAAAGCAAACAGGCCAATCATTATAAAAATATAATGACAGGCCTTTTATAATATTTTAGGCTGACCAAATTAGGGATGCATGGCAGCTCTTCCTATACTGTAATAAGAAAATCCATTTTCTAAAACTTCGGCAGGGTCGTAAATGTTTCTGCCATCAAATATAACCTTGTTTTTAAGGAGTTTTTCGATCACCTTAAAGTTGGGTATTCGGAACTCCGACCATTCGGTAATAACAATCAAAGCATCCGCATCTATTAACACATCGTAAGGATCGGCGCCATATTCTATTTTATCACCTAAAATACGCTTGGCTTCATCGATGGCAACCGGATCGTATGCCTTCACTTTTGCACCCAATTTAATAAGTTCATCAATGACAACCAAAGAAGGGGCTTCTCGCATATCATCGGTCTTTGGTTTAAAGGAGAGTCCCCATAAGGCAAATGTCATATTGTTGAGGTTTACACCAAACTGTTCTTTTATTTTTTCAACAAGAACATGTTTTTGGTTGTTGTTCACCTCCTCAACGGCTTCTAACAAACGCAATCGGTACCCATTTAAATCAGCTGTTTTAATCACGGCTTTTACATCCTTGGGAAAACAAGAACCTCCATAACCTGCACCTGCATAAATAAATTTGTTGCCAATACGTCCGTCCGAACCTATACCTTTTCTTACAGAAGTAATATCAGCCCCTACAATTTCACATAAGTTAGCCATATCGTTCATGAAGCTAATTTTTGTGGCCAACATCGCATTGGCTGCATATTTGGTCATTTCCGATGAAGGAATGTCCATAAAAATAATTGGGTGACCGTTCAACAAAAACGGCTTGTAAAGTCTGCTCATCACTTTTTGAGCTTTTTCGGATTCCGTTCCGACAATAATTCGGTCGGGCTTAAGGAAATCTTGTATTGCGTTACCTTCTTTTAAAAATTCAGGGTTGGAAGCCACATCAAAATCAACTTCAACACCTCTTTTCTCTATTTCGTCGGTAATAGCAGCCTTAACTTTCTTTGCGGTTCCAATAGGTACAGTGCTTTTAGTTACCACCACCATGTAATGGTTAATATGCTTGCCTATTTGTCTGGCTACTTCAAGTACATATTTTAAGTCAGCGCTTCCATCTTCATCCGGAGGTGTGCCAACTGCAATAAATATTACATCAGCCTGTTCCAATGAATCCTTTAGACTTGTTGAGAAAAACAATCTTCCCTTTTCAACATTATTACGAACCATGGTTTCCAATCCAGGCTCGTATATTGGAATTACTCCTTTTTTTAGGTTTTCAATTTTTTTTTCGTCGATATCAACACATGTAACGTTGATACCTACATCAGCAAAACAAGTTCCGGAAACTAATCCAACATATCCGGTTCCTACAATAGAGATTTTCATTATTCAAAATTTTATTTTTAAATACAGCGGGTTCTTACTGAAATATCGCAAATAATTATATTCCCAATGCTGCATTCTGTCAAGTATGGTATTGATAATATTGGTAAGTTCAAATAAACCAATTATGTAGACCTATTTAAAATTGCAACATTTTACATTTTGTTATCTAATCGAATTCAAATGTAAAGAAAATTAACAATTATCAAATAAAGCCACATTTATATTCTTAAAATGTAGTTGTTTTTTTTGTTTTTATAGAAAGCTGTCCCTGAAAATAATTAAGGGCATTTTATGGGCATTTGTAAGGAGGCCATTGACACTTACTCAAAGATGTTTTATATTACATGCATTAGGTTATTATAAACGTATGCCGACTGAACTGAACAAGCCAACATCCTATATGGTATGGCTTGCTAAGTTAGGGTTATTTACCCCTTGCTATGTTGGTTGTGATATTTTATAAACCACTAAGACCAATAGCTTGTAATACAATGTTTAATCTTTTAACTCCATTTATATGGCCCATCAAGTAAAAAATAAGTTTAGACCATTTTTATATGTAACTATTATTCTTCTGATGACTTCTTGTTATTCTATACGCTTTAGAACTACGCAAGGTGTCCCGGAGCCGGATCCTAACAATGATTGCGAGTGTTACTACAGGAATATGAAAGTTCATGAATTGGATACCGTTATCACCATTGGTGCCATGGATAAGGATTTCACCATGTTGCTCAAGAACTGCAAATCAGGTAGTATTGCCATTGTGGAATGCAGAAATACTTTTGGCGGGGTACTACTCAGCGGAATCACTTTGGGAAAAAAAAGGAAGGTGAAGATTAAATATGTATGCGATAAAAACTCAAATTAATTCATCATGGCTAAAACTATTCCTTTCAAAAAAACAGAATGGGACACCATTCACAATAACGGTCCCTTCCCCCTAAAACTTTTATATGTAACAGAGCTGGAAGGAGAGGGGATGATTCCGGATAAAATTAATAGATATAATGATGCCGCTGATGAAATTAGACGCTTAATAAAAGAGACTTCTGATGTGGGCCAGGGGTTCAGGGCCTATGGATCCCGCTGGTCGTTGTCGAATGTAGCCCACAATAAAGATCGAATGCATTTTAACGGTTATATGAATTTGCATATCCCAATTTCAGAATCTGATGTCCATTCTGCGAGTCCATATTTACGAGAGAACCTGTTTTTCTTTCAATGCGGAAACACGATCAAGGAACTTTCAAAAACATTGTCAGATCACGGTAAGTCCTTAAAAAGCAGTGGTGCCAGTAACGGACAGACAATAGCCGGCGCTGTTTCTACCGGGGTGCATGGCGCTGCGGTAGATGATGGGGCTGTACAAGATTATGTTGTTGGTTTGAACTTAATCATTGGGCCTAACCCGGAGGATGTTGTTTATATTGAAAGACATACCAAGCCAGCCTTAACCGATGGCTTTGCAAAAAAAATAAAGGCAAGAGTTATTCGAAACGATGGTTTGTTTAAGGCCGCGTTGGTCAGTCTGGGTTCCTTCGGTTTTATTCATGGAATAGTTATAGAGGCAGAGGACAGGTTTTTGTTAAGACGCTACGTAAAAAAGGTAGATAAGAAAGTGGCGCTTCATTTGGCGGACACCATGGATTTTGAACACTCGGAATTCAAGATAGATGGCGAAACGGATGGGAACGGAAAACCATTACGACCATACCATTTTAAAGTTTTTATTAATCCGTATTCCAATGAAAGCCAATATGTGGTAGAAGCGATGTACAAAAAAAACTATCGGATTCCATATCCGGATCCGTTCCCGATTATAAAAACCTCTTTTTATCGTGATTTAATACATCTATTGGTGGGGATATCGGAGAAATGGCCCAATCGGATTCCATATTTTGTTCGTCAACTTCAAAAGTCGGTGCTTCCGCCGGTAGACATGGATGTGACCGGAACATTGGCGGAAATATTTTGGGATGCACCTTACTTGGGACCTGCTTTTGCATGCTCTTTTGGGGTCGATCATACCAATTCGTCTAAAGCATTAAGTGTACTTTCCAAATTGGCCAAAGACGAAGGGCCTATCCCCGGAATGTATGCTATGCGCTTTGTGCGGCAATCGGATGCCACCCTGGCTTGCACCAGATTTCCAATCACCTGCATGATTGAAATTGACGGGGTATTGTGGAAAAAAAGCAGGAAGTTGATGAGTCTGACAGAATTTTCGAGACGTATGATTGAGGTGATGCAAGCAGCAAATATTCCGTTTACCATTCATTGGGGGAAAAATATGGATTGGGGTTTTCCCGATTTGGTGGAGCATATGTACGGTAACAAAGCACAAGAATGGAAAGAGTACAGGAGTGCGCTGTTGTCTGCGGAGATGTCATACGTTTTTTCAAACGACTTTTTGGAAACGACTGAGCTGGCAGGTATCATAGATAATCTGCCCCCGGATTTGATTAATTCCCATTAGTAACAATAGCCAACTGTTTTGCCTAAAAAAAGCAGGATTTTAGGAGTAAGCATAAATATATAATGTACTGTTTTGTCAAAATTTTATCGTATTGGCTGTGAGGGTTTCTGATAAATTATTTGTACTTTTGCCGCAGTTTTTATAAATATAATGTCTAACTACTAGTAATTAATTGATTTTTAGATGAGTGAAGTAAACGAAAATGAGCAGGAGATCAACGAAACTCCTGAAGTAAAAAATGAGGTGGTAGCAACTACCGGAAACACTTCTGATGCAGCATTTGATTGGGATGAGTACGAGCAAGGTGAAGTGTTTGGAAATTCAGGTTCTAAAGAGGACTTGGAAAAAATGTATGACGAAACGCTTTCTACAATCTCGGAAAAAGAGGTGATCGAAGGTGAAGTTATTGCATTGACCAAAAGAGAAGTTGTAATTAATATTGGTTTCAAATCAGATGGTATCATCTCCAGAAACGAATTCCGTTACAACCCAGAGTTAGCTGTAGGTGATACTGTAGAGGTTTATGTGGAGAGCCAGGAGGACAAAAAAGGTCAGTTGGTACTTTCTCACAAAAAAGCACGTGCTCTGCGTTCATGGGATCGCGTAAATGCAGCCTTAGAAAACGACGAAGTTATCAAAGGATACATCAAGTGCCGTACCAAAGGTGGTATGATTGTAGATGTGTTCGGTATTGAGGCTTTCCTTCCCGGTTCACAAATAGACGTGAAACCTATCCGTGACTACGATATGTACGTAGGGAAAACAATGGAATTCAAAGTGGTTAAAATTAACCCGGAATTTAAAAACGTAGTTGTTTCTCACAAAGCGCTTATCGAAGCAGAGCTTGAGCAACAGAAAAAAGATATTATTTCTAAGCTTGAAAAAGGACAAGTTCTTGAGGGAACTGTTAAAAACATTACTTCTTACGGTGTATTTATCGACCTTGGCGGTGTTGATGGACTTATCCACATCACTGACCTTTCATGGGGCCGCGTATCACATCCGGAAGAAATCGTTCAATTGGATCAAAAATTAAATGTTGTAATTCTTGATTTTGACGACGAGAAGAAACGTATTGCTTTAGGCTTAAAACAGCTGACATCTCACCCATGGGATTCGTTGGACGCAGAACTTAAGGTAGGCGATAACGTTAAAGGAAAAGTAGTTGTGATGGCCGACTATGGTGCGTTTGTTGAAATCGCTCCTGGTGTAGAAGGTTTAATCCACGTATCAGAAATGTCGTGGTCGCAGCACTTACGAAGCGCGCAAGACTTCCTAAAAGTAAGCGACGAAGTAGAAGCCACTATCTTGACATTAGACCGCAACGAGCGAAAGATGTCTCTTGGTATCAAGCAATTAAAAGCTGATCCTTGGGAGAAGATCGAAGAAGCATACGCGGTTGGCTCCAAGCACAAAGCTAAAGTTCGAAACTTCACCAATTTTGGTGTTTTTGTCGAAATTGAAGAGGGTATCGACGGACTTATCCACATCTCCGACCTATCATGGACCAAGAAGATTAAGCACCCGGCAGAATTTACCGCAATCGGTGAAGAAGTAGAGGTTGTTGTTCTTGAAATAGACAAGGAAAACAGAAGACTTAGCTTAGGTCACAAACAGCTTGAGGAGAACCCATGGGATGTTTTTGAAACCTTATTTACCGTTGATTCAGTGCACGAAGGAACGATCATCGAATTGTTTGACAAGGGTGCTGTAATTGCATTGCCTTATGGTGTTGAAGGATTCGCTACTCCTCGTCATTTAGTGAAAGAGGATGGTGTGCAGGCCAAAGTTGACGAAAAGCTTGATTTTAAAGTAATCGAGTTCAACAAAGCTTCCAAGCGTATAATTCTTTCGCATTCAAGAGTTTTTGAAGATGTTAAAAAAGCAGCGGATAATTCCGAGAAAGCTGAACAAGCAAAAACTACTAAAAAAGGCGTAAAGAAGTTGAAAGATAACTTAGAAAAGACTACATTGGGTGATATTTCTAGCTTGCAGGCTCTAAAAGATCAAATGGAAGCTGACGAGAAAAATTAATTTACCTTAATGAATAGTATTCAATAAAAATCTTTTTAACCGATGGACTTTAAAATAGATAAATTAGATGATTTCACGCTCATTCAGATTTTAAAAGAAAAACTGGACACGCATGTTGCGCCGTCGCTAAAATCTGAACTTGTATTATTGTCAGGAAACGGGGAGAAAAACATTCTTCTTGATCTTGGAAAATCAAGCTATTGTGATTCATCTGGATTGAGTGCTATTCTTGTAGCTAACAGATTGTGTAAAAACGCCGATGGTGCTTTTGTTTTATCAGGATTGCAACCGGCTGTGGAACGTCTGATTTCTGTTTCACAGTTGGATTCTGTTTTAACAATTGCCGAAAATATGGATCAGGGAGTTGAACTAATGAGGAAGGCTATTGAAAAATAATGGCTAAGTCGTTTTCAATCACTATCCTGGGAAGTAGCTCGGCGTTACCTACTTCTGAAAGATATCCAACCGCTCAGGTGCTCAATGCATCTGAGCGGTTTTTTTTGATCGATTGTGGGGAGGGTACACAGAGACAGTTACGTGCCCATAAAATCAAGTTCACCAAGATCGAGCATATATTCATTTCCCACCTCCATGGCGACCACTGCTTCGGTCTCATCGGGTTCATCTCCACCTTAGGTTTATTGGGGCGAAAAGCTGCGTTACACATTCATTCACACCCCGATCTTAAAAAGCTGCTTCAACCGCAACTGGATTACTTTTGCACAGATTTACCCTTTGAGGTGAAGTTTGATCCCTTTGACCCAAAGGAAGTTGCTACTATTTATTCGGACAAAAATATAGAAGTGGAAACAATTCCTTTACGGCACAGGATTCCGACCGTGGGATTTTTGTTTAAGGAGAAACCTGAAGATAGAAAGGTGAGGAAGGAATTTGTGTTTGTGCATAAACCAACCATTAAAGAGATCATTGCCATTAAAAAAGGAGGGGACTATATAAATAAAGATGATGTGATAATGTCAAACCGTGAGATTACACTCGATCCTCCTAATACACGCTCCTACGCATTTTGTACGGATACCAAATACACGGAAAAAATTACAGAACAAATAAAAGACGTGGATGTACTTTATCATGAAGCCACCTTTGCGAATGACAATGCGGTTTTGGCAAAAAAGACATATCACGCCACTGCCGAACAAGCAGCGACTATAGCTTTAAAAGCCAAGGCAGGCAAACTGTTGATTGGTCATTTTTCTTCCCGTTATAAAGACTTAAATGTACTGCTAAACGAAGCAAAAGAGGTTTTTCCAAATACCTATATTGCCAATGAGGGGGATGTGGTGAATATCTAGTCCAGTTTACGGTAGTAGATATACAATAATCCGTACTCAGTACAGTAGTCGGTCCCGAAAATATCAAACTTTAAGATTCTATAATTTTTTAGAGGATACTCGAAAAGGTATCCAAATTGAAATTACGTGTTCTTCTGTATAAATTAGTCATTTGTCAGCCGTTAATAATTGTTGTTATGTTGCTGTAGTTTAATAGTTTAAGGACTAATCCAATTGCGTATTGAGAATATCTTGAATCTTCTGTCCGTTGTTTTTCTTTGATTAGTGTTATTGAGTTCGCTGTGTACAAACTTCTGCAATTTTGACATTTCCAATGGGGGGAGTTTGATGCTCCTTCCAGTCTTCTCGTCTATCCATTTAAAAATAATATGTGCATGTCTTTGGATGGCCGATTGTCCATTTTCTTCGAAATGTAGATGTATTTGCATCATTTTAATACCATAACGTTCTTTTAGTTTGGCACATAGGATATTTACATCCTGAAGTTGGTGGTGGTCTTTTAGCATCAAAAAAGCTTCGCGTATGGGTGCCGCTTTTTTCTGCATCCTCCTACCTGTCTTCTGTTTAATCAGTTTGGCAAGTCGTTGAACAGCAATTTCAATATCTTCTTTGATAATCGATTCTACTTTTTTTTCGAAAGTAAGCAGGTTTTTTCTTGAAAATTCATATAAGTGATTTTCTGTATCGATACAATATGGGCAGAAAAGAATAGGGTAGGATTTTTTCATAAATGTAGTTTTAGGTAAATAATCGATACACAAGTTACAATTTGTAAAATAGAAAGTCAAGATTTTCCTAGTTCTATACAACTACGACATAGAACTAGGGAATTTTCGTTTGTCACGCATTTGTCACGCTTAATATTTGGCTGTTAATTTTTCAATAATGAAATTAAATGGAAAACATTAACTCATATTGCCATGAAAAACAAACTATTACCCAAAATCGTATTTGCTGTTTTTTTTCTAATTGTTTCAAGTGCCGGGTTGTTTGCCCAGAAAAACAAACAAAAACGAAAGCTGTCTGCACAGGATTCATTAAAAGTGAGTGTTAAAGTTGAGATGAGAAAGCAAAAGACTCAAAGGGTTTCAAGTATTGATCCTGTTAACCAAAAAGAATATGATGAATTATTATTTGAAAGTGAAGCTTTAAAGGAGGAAATGAAGAAACTAAGTCCTGATGACGAAAGGTACAAAGAGATTATGCGGGAACGTAAAGCATTGAGATTACAGTTAAACGAAATAGTTGGCAAAGTGAAGGTGAAAACTGAAAGTGGCAAGAAACGACCTAAAAAATAGCAATTCAACATCTAACTTTCAAACAGACATCATTATGAAATCTATAAATATATTAATCACAGTTATATTTATTTCACTCCATCTTTATGGACAAGATACCGAATATTTCACCTCCAATTCAGGAAGTTTTAGCGTAACTGGATCAGATTATGGAGACGAAATGTATAGAGTTTATGATATAACTATCGGTGTTGGCAGTAGGATTGAACTTACGATCAACAACGATTTAGAGGAGGGATATGATCAGCTTCAAATTATAGAACCTAATGTTAATGGTACTTCAGGATCGGTAGTGGCAGAAATAATAGATATATATGGAGAGCACCAATATGTTTCTGCCGGCAACCATATAAGTATAATTTTCACTTCGGATTGCTGTGTGAGCTTTGATAGTGGTTATAACGGTTTTACAGTTGATTATACTATTACCGCCGAGCCCCCCACGTATTCAAGTATATTGGCATCATCTACGGTTATTAGCGGACATTCGGACAAACCCAATTTAATTGTTGAGGAACCGAATTACAAAAGCATGTACAGTAGCTCAGGTAATAACCGTGCAAACTTTGATAATTCTACTTTATTAGTAAAGACAGGGAATAATCAACTAGGATTAGGAAGTAATACGATTGCCTCAAGCAGTTCCTTGTATTTGAAGTCTGCTTATTCCATGTATTTTAATTCGAGTGGGTATTATTACTTCGGGTCTCCAAATACTAACGATTATACGGGTAAGGTTGATGTTTCAGGCGAATTATGGCTAAAAAATAATATCTACGGCTTACGTAAAATTTATGGCATGGACCATTGGGTAAAATCATATGACGATAATGTTTATGTGAGGGATATCCATAGAAGCATAAGATATGGGGGAACTAGATATAGTGCTTCAACTGCACCAGCTAATAGTTGGATTTGGTCCCATGAGTGGGGTACTAGCTATAAGTTCGAGCTGGGTGCGGAAACTGTTAAAATGAGAGGAGAAGCGTCAACTGGAAAATGGCAATGGGCAATACGTAAAGATAGTTATGGGGGAACTGAATTATTGTCTGTTAATAATGAGGGATCTGGTCGTGTAGGAATTAATAATAATAACCCCTCGGAAGCCCTAGATGTGAATGGCAACATTGTTACAAATGGCACCATCAACGCCAACGAAATATTGGTAAAAGATATGTCTGCCAGTAATTTAATGCTCGACGGTAATCTATTCGCCGATAAAATAATGGTAAAAACCAACGGCCAAACCGCCGACTTTGTATTCTCCGACACCTACCAGCTTAAAGACCTCTCCGAAGTTGAAAACTATATTCTTACCTACAAACACTTACCGGATATTCCAAGTGCTACCCAAATGGAAGAACAAGGAGTTGATCTGGCTGAGATGAATAAGTTGCTGCTGCAGAAGATTGAAGAGCTCACTTTGTACGCCATACAGCAAGACGGTGAGATAAGAGAGTTGAGAAAAGGGAATATTGAAAAAGAGAAAGAAAGAAAGGAATTGGAGCAAGAAATATGTATGGTGAGAGAAGAGCTTAAAGCAATTAAAGCGTTAATCATAAAGAACCAAAAATATGCAGATTAACTTTTCATCACCAAACAGTTCCTCCTTATTTTGAGCTTAGAATGGGCTCCCCAACACTTACTGGACATACCTAGCGCTGCCCAAATGGAAGAGCAAGGAGTGAATCTGGTAGAAATGAATAAGTTGCTGCTGAAAAAAGCAGAGGAGTTGACCTTGCCGCCTAATAGAGAAGGATAAAGAGGTTGAAACGTTGAGCAAATAACTTGAAAAGATAGAAGCCTTATTAGTTAACGAATAGTAAATAACATTAGAATGAAATTCAAACTTGTTTTAATAATAGTATTAGTAACGAGCAATTATATATATTCTCAAGAAGATTACTATAAAAATGCATCCAATGTTATACCTCCTGATCCGGTCTCAGCCCAATTTCAAAAATATTTGGGATATCCGGTATCTCATGCTACGGGCCTACCAGAAATAAATATCCCGTTACATGCAATGGAAGCATGTGGTATTCGCATACCATTTAACCTTAGTTATCATGCATCAGGTATAAAAGTAAACGAAAGTCAAGGGGTTATAGGTTTAGGGTGGTCATTATTTCCAGGGTTTAAAATAACAAGAACAATAATGGGAAATCCCGACGATATTTATTCTACAGAAGCTATTAATAATTATACCCCAACCTTTGAGAATAAATATAACTTAGGTATAGTAAGTGGGGCTTCAGATGACTTATTTAGTGGAGCAATTACTTGTGATGGACAATATGATATTTTTAGTGTTCATCTACCAGGAGTTAATACTTCATTTATTTTAAAATGGGATAATGGTGTTCTTAATGCTTTAATGTCTCCTCAACGTCCTTTAACAATTAATGCTATAAATTCTTCAAATAATAGATACTTTACATCTTTTGAGATTATTGATGAAGAAGGAAGGAAATATATATTTGGTGATTCGGAAGATGTTAATGATAATTTATATATAGAACGACAGGGAAGTGGTCGGTTTGATGTATGCAGCTGGTTTTTAAAAGAGATAGTTACTCCTGAAGGCCAGTCAATAACTTTGAACTATTCTATTACTAATGCGAATAGAACTGCAAGTCTAGTTGGAGGCTGTTCATTGAATGATGATGTTTATCATTCAGAAGATAATTTTTCCGACATTTTAATTGGTAAATGGTTAGCCTTAGGTAATCCTTCTTATTATTATGATACTGAGGAATATTCTCATTGGGAAGTAAGTTATGATACTAGAACTATAAGTAAGGTTAATTTTAGTTCTGGTGAGAATATATCATTTTATTACAAAACCCGAATGTTAGGCAATTATTCAGATGAATTAGACTCAATTGTTTTTAAAAATCAAAATGGAGATGCATATAATGTGGTTTCTTTTGAAAGGAATAATAATCAACTAACAAGAATATCTATAACAGGACAAGGTGATTATGAATTTAGTTATGACCAACAGCAGGTTGAGCTTAGTGACCATACCCAAGTTGATCATATTGGCCTCTTTAACGGCAACCAAAATGCAAGTACGCACCCAAATATTTGGCTAACTCCAATAGTAGTGAATGGTGCATTAAAAAGAATGGGAACACCATTGATTGTAGGAGATGCAGACAAAACTTTCGATCCATTAAAAAGTCAATCCCGCATACTAAGATCAATTATTTATCCAACTGGCGGGCAATCTAATTTTAGCTATGAGTTACACTCGTACAATGTAATTGGGAAAGGTACTCAGTGTGGTTTGGGTTTGAGAGTAAGTCAAATAGACACTTATGATCCAGAAAGTAATACTACAATGAGTAAATCATACAAGTATGGAAAAGGTGAATCTGGTATTGGAAATTTAACATATCCTTTATATAAGGAAGAAAAAGGATTTATCAAATCTTACCTAAGACAGTTAAGACATGTTGATATTCATCCGTCCGTAGCTTCAATATCCAACTATCGAGAAAGGAAAATTTTGCAAAGTCCCAGAGGGCCTATTTCTGAGCCTCAAATATGGTATGATGAAGTAACTGAGTATTTCAATAATAACCAAGGAAAGGTTATTTATCAATATGATTACTCTCCTAATGTGTATAGTGATTATGGATCAGGTGATTATTACCTGCCTGGGAGTACAAATAATTATGAGGACGGATCATATGAGAAATTTGCAGAAACTATGCAAAACATTGGAGTAAGTCCTAGATTAAAATATAAGTACACATATGACTCCAATAACGACACCCTTCAAATAGTAGAGAATGAATATATTAATATTCGCCAGGAACCAATATCGGGAATCATGGTTTCTACGAAGGGTATAGGATATGTTGATGGTGCAATAACAAATTATAGAAATACCTATTTAACTGGAGGATTTGATCTATTAATGTCTTCTTCATATAGTATCATTTTAAATGAATTTAAGGTATCGAAAACTGTTCAAACGGATTTTTTTGGTACGGATGCTATACAAACTGTTACCAATTATACTTATGATCAAAATAATCCATATAACATTTCATCAAAAAGTATCTTGAATAGTTCCGGTGAAATGATTACAGAACATTATTACTATCCTGTTGGAGATGTTATACCAGATATAAATGAATTGTCTATTGAACAACAGAATGCAGTAACTCTTTTGGCAAAAAAAAACAGAGTGACTCCTCTTGTGGAAAAAATAACAAAGAAAAATGGTACAGTACTGGAGAAAAACCTAGTTGGATTTAAAAACTTTGGGGATACCAACAATTTTATTCTGGAACCCCAAGAAATAAAAACAAGTATTGGGGTTTCAGATTTTGAAACCCAATTCCTATTTAATGAATACGACGACAAGGGTAATGTATTAAGTTATCAGAAGTACAATGATGTTAGTACAAATTATATTTGGGGATACAACCAAACATATCCAGTAATAAAAATTGTAAATCCACCTGCAAATGTTGAAGTATTATTGGCAAATGCATTAAGTGACTTAGAATCTAATCTGGCCAATATGGATAACATAGCAAATAATACCGTTCAGCAGCAAACATGGGCTAGCTATAATGAAAGTATACGTGCTAGCTTATCCTCGTTTAAGACTACGGAATTTTGGACATACACTTATAAACCTTCAGTTGGTATAACATCAAAAACTGACCCTAACGGTAAAGCTGTTTTTTACAGTTACAATACAGATAATAAACTTGAGGTTATAAAAGATAATGAGGGTAATATTGTTTCTAGAAATGAATATAACTATGCTCCATCAGGTACTTACATTCCTATTGTACCACCTGCCTATACAGGATGTACTGATTGCGGAGGAGGTCAAACTTTAATAGAACCACTTACGTATGGCGTTAATCCTACTGTAATTGATTTTGGAGTAACAGCGGCAGGAGGTTCAGTTGTGCGGGAAGTTATAATAACAAACACCACAGTTGGTCAATACACCACAGAACCAGTTGAAATAACCGAAATTAATTGTCTTCCCGGCTTCAGGGTAGAAATTCCGAATAGTTATATTTCAAAAGATGCTCCAGTTACGATGAAGGTATTCTTTGAGCCCGATATTTATGGGGGGTATTATGCCGAGGATATAGAAATTGTTTCTGACAACGCCGTTGGCCCAACTATCATTTCTGTAAGCGGAGAAGGTATAGATTCAGAAGGTACCAATCCTGTTTTCAAATTCTATGACGATAGCATTGAAATAACTGGAGCGATAGGTTTTGGCTCTTCTCCGAGCAACGAAGATACATATAAAACCATACAACTGTACAATGCCAATAATGTTGGTGTTACCTTAACCTGGATATCTATTGATAATGATACTTGGAATTCATTTAGTGTTGAAAATGAAATAACATCCAATGTATATATCCCACCAGGAGAGACTCATAATATTACGCTAAAGTTTATGAGAAACATGAGTGCAGGAGAACTTAATGCCATACTAAAGATAGACAGTACTCCTATTATGGGTAATAATACAATTGAGTTAAAAGGTATAAAAATAGACTAGCTATGCAAAAATCGAAAATAATACTAGTAATTGTTGTATTCCTGTGTAATATAGGGTTTGCCCAGGATACCCAAAAAATATGGCACTGGATGGAACAACTGGGCGGCCCTGGCTGGGACTTCCCTAATGGCATAGCCATCGACTCAAAAGATAATATTTACATTGCCGGGGGCTTTACAGAGACTTTACAGGGCGGCAGAAAAGGCCTAAAGAGCGAGGGCAACCGCGACGTTTACGTGGCCCGCTTTAACGACAAGGGCAAACTGCAATGGCTGTGGCAGGCCGGGGGCGAAAAGGCAGATAAAATAACGGCCATTAAAGCCGCCCCCAATAACGACATGTATATAGCAGGTATGCTGGAGGGCGAGATGAAGTTCGGCAAGCAAAAACTGGAATACGCGGGCAAGCAGCTTTTTGTATCCCGCATTAACAAAAGGGGCAAAAGCGACTGGGTGTATACCCTGCCTTATTCCGGCGCCGCATCAGGCTACCTGCTGGATACCGACAAGCATGGTAACATTATCCTGGGTGGTGTATTCTCCGACAGCCTGGTATGCGAAAACGGCGATATCATCAGCAAGGGGCACAACGACATTTTTGTGCTCCGCCTGACCCCTGAAGGAAAGTTGGACAAGGTAAAACGATATGGCGGTAAAGGGACAGAAAAACTAACCGCCTTGAGTGCCGATAGCTTGGGCAATATTTATCTTTCGGGCAATAACGAGCAGGAATTAAGTGCTGATGAAACAGTGATTGCCGCCAAGGGCAAAAAGCAAACGGGCAACAGCTTTGTGCTGCAAGCCGACAGCACCCTGACGGCCCAATGGGCAAAAACCTACACCAGTCCTTCGTATGCCGAAATTACAGGCTTGGCAACGGATAAACAGAATAACCTGCTTTTAAGCGGTAATTTTAACCACAACTTATTAGTGGACACGTTGCAGTACGAAACAAACGGCCTTACTGATTTCTTTGTGGCTAAGGCCGATACGCTGGGGAACTTACTATGGTTAAAAAACTTTGGCGGACAATATTCCGACCGCATCAACCACCTTAAGCTAAACAAGCTGGGCGGGGCCATGATAGCGGGTAGCTTCAACGATTCTTTGGTATTGGATACTACAGTCATTAAAACCAAGGGACATCTGGCCAACACCTTTATTGCCCAATATGATACTTCGGGTGCAGTAACCTGGGCTGATATGCTCAAAGGTGAGGGAGGCAATATGGCCAAAGGTGGTGAGCTAGACAGTAAGGGAAACCTTTACCTGATGGGCAGTTTCAAGGGGAGTATGCAAGCGGGTCCCGACGAAATCACCTCCCTGGGCGACGAGGATATCTTTGTGGCCAGGTATTTTAACTGTCCACCTGTGGATAATGCCATACAGTCGCCAGGATACCTGTGCAAGGGTTCCCAAGCCCACCTGTATGTTGACAAGGGTTATCAAAACATAGTTTGGAACGACACCTTGTTCGATGCCAGCGAGATGACGGTCTCCATGTCCGGAACCTACCATGTTAGCATGGTGGACAAGCGGGGCTGTGTTATTACCGATTCCGTGAATATAGAAGAAATTCCCGCTTACGAGTTCTCACTGGGCAGGGACACCGCCATACTGACTAACGCCCAACTGGAACTACTTGGTCCTGACAACTTTTATGCCTACGAGTGGCAGGACGGCAGCATAGTGCAGAACATATTGGTTTATAGCGACGATGATACGCCGGGACACAAAAAATACGAGCTCACTGTTGCCGACTCGTTGGGCTGCAGGTGGAGCGACGATATCGACATAGAGTTCTACCAAGACCCTGAATATGCCGACCTGGGAGGTGGTGAACGGCTGATCACCATCTTCCCTAACCCGGTTAAATCACATTTTTACTGGACCTTCGAAACCAATGCGGAAGTCAAAATGGAAATAGATATACTGGATGCCTCCGGAAAGGTAATATTCCATCAAAATATTGGGCGCTACCAGCCCGGCCAGCAGATGAAAGCCGACATGGACAGGTTTAGTGCGGGCGCATATTATTTCAAGATAATCAGCAACGGCAAGCATATCGCAAAAAAGTTTGTAAAAAATTGATTATTGGTCAATGGATACTGGTCAATTAAAAAGTTAGTTAAATGAAAACATTAGGCTTTCCCCTGTGCCTGGTTCTTCGTGTGTTGGCCTGTCAGATAGGCGAGCCATGCGACGGTGTGAATTGTCCTTTGTTATCAAAACACACCATGGGGCTTGACCTACATGGTGCATGTAATGAAACAAAGGACAAGAGCGGGGGGAAGCTTCTATCTGACTTGATTTTTTGATTCTTTTTGATCCAAGCAAAAAGAACAAATAATGAAATTACAATATTATGATGTCTACCTCACGAAGAACGATTTAAACTAAAATAAGCTATGCATAACAATACACAAAGCATACTCGTACTACTAACCCTGTTAATAACAGGAAGACTTTCCGCACAGGAAAACGTCGAGATCAACGACATCGTTACCGGAAAGGCGGAAGTAACCGCTACCAACAGTATCCGCCTCTTGCCCGGATTCCATGCCGTGGCGGGTTCCGATTTCCATGCTTATATCGATGCCAATGCGGTAGACAATACCCCATCCATGGCAGAAGCAGCAGAAATTGGGGCAACTGCCGAGGCACAACCCACTTCCGGGAAGAACTATGTACGCAGTATTACCTTTAGGGAGGAGCATGAAACCATGCCGACGGACAGCTATAAACACCTGGAACAGGTACAGTATTTCGATGGACTGGGCAGGCCCATGCAAACCATACAGGTAGGTGCTTCACCATTAGGAAAGGACATTATACAACCCATAGTCTATGATGACTTTGGCAGGGAAGCAACAAAATACCTTCCTTTTGTGGGAAAGAATAGTGACGGAGGATTTATAGATAATGCAGTACAGGATTGTTTAGAATTTTATGATGGAACAAGTGGAGTTGTTGCAGGAAAAGAAACAGATACCAGACCTTTTTCTTTTACCGATTTCGAAAACTCTCCTTTAAACCGTGTAAATAGTCAACTGGGAGCGGGTAAAGCATGGAAAGATGCCGAAGCCAAGGTTAGTTTTAACTATACCACAAATACCAGTGATAATGAAATATCCTCTTGGGATGAAGCTGGGACTCCATTTACTTATCCTGACAACTCTTTGTATATCACCGAAACCACCGACGAAAACGGCAACCTAAGCCGTGAATATAAGGACAAGCTGGGGCAGGTTGTATTAAAGGAATCGGTAAACGGCAGCGAAACATTACAGACTTATTATATCTACGATGATTTTGGACTGCTGCGTACGGTTGTACCTCCTTTGGCCGATTCCCCGGCAGACGAAGACCTTTGCTACAAATATACCTACGATGGCCGCAAGCGGATGATCAGCAAAGAGATTCCGGGGGCAGCTATCGTATATATGGTTTACGATAAACGCGACAGGCTGGTGCTGACACAAGACGGCAATATGCGGGCCGAGAATTCCAGGAAATATTTTTTTACCAAGTACGATGCCCTTAATCGCCCGGTGATGACGGGTACGCTTGTTGCCACCAAGGATTTGGATGTAACCAATGGAATCCGCGACGATTTTAAGGACTATACAGAAACTATGTACGAAAGCTACAAAGGAACATCACATGCTTCCACTTATGGTTATACTTACGATGATAGTTATCCTTCATCTTGTAACGTGGAAGCTGAAGATATTCTTACCGTTACCTGGTATGATAATTATGATTTTACCCAACTAAGCGGTTTTGGGGAACTGGATTTTGAAGACCATCCTTCACCTGGCTCTGCATATGCCGCAGAATCGGACAAAACCAAAGGTGTAGCCACTGGAACCATGGTGAAAGCACTGGAAGTAACCGGATCCGACCTGATATTGGACAATAAACTTTTGGCAACATCTTCATATTTCGATAGGTATGGTAATGTAATTAAAACCATCTCCAAAAACCATCGTGGAGGATATGATGTACTACATAAAAAATACGAGCCTATTACCTACCAGGTACTGGAAACCATACAAGAACATATGGACGGGAGCAAAAATGATTTATTAACGGTAACCAAAAACTTTGAATACGACCATGCGGGAAGGCTCTTGGAAACCACTTGTAAGGTAAACAACCAGGATGCTATAGTACTAAACGCGTCCAAGTATAACGAACTGGGCGAGTTGGTAGAAAAATACCTGCATTCCAAAGATGTAACTGCCAGTGACAAAACTTTTGTACAACAAGTGGATTATACCTACAATATACGAGGCTGGATGACTTCCATCAACGACCCCGAATTAAGCGAGGATGGCGACCTGTTTGGTATGCGTTTAAGTTACAATAAGCTGGACGGTTTAGATGCCGACAGGGTATCTGCCGGCCCACAGTATAATGGTAACATTTCGGCCATAGTTTGGGGGACAGAAGGCGATGATGTTAAAAACAGGGGGTATGGTTTCGATTACGATGATATCAACCGGTTAACGGTTGCCAAATATGGCGAGGGAACTTCATTGGGCAGCAACAAAGGAAAATACTCTATGAGTGTACCCGAGTATGATGCCAATGGTAATATCAAACAATTAAAACGTTATTATAATGGCAGCCTGGCCGACGAACTGGTTTATACTTACGAAAACAGCAATAAAAGTAACCGCTTGTTGAATGTTGCTGATGCAGTAGCCGGAGATATTTCTGAAATAGCGGATTATGTGGCTTCAAGTAGTACATACCAGTACGATGCCAACGGTAACATGACTTTTAACGCAGGAAGTACCAAGGGGGAGGTGAAATATAACCTATTGAATTTACCACAACAGGTAGATACAGAATCAGGCGATAAAGTTTGTTATCATTACGATGCTGCCGGTAACAAACTGGCTAAATGGATTGATGGTAGCAATACCACCACAGAATACATTGCTAACCTGGTTTACACCAACGATAAAATCAGTTTTTTCTCCACCGAGGAAGGCAGAGCCATACCTGTTGGTGAAGGTGGTAGTATCAACTGGCACTTTGAGTACAATCTGAAAGACCACCTTGGAAACACACGTGTTACCTTTGGCGGAAGCGACCTTGGCGGTGCCGTGGATATAGTACAGACCAGCAGCTATTACCCCTTTGGAATGGTAATGGCCCAAAATAATTTTAACACAGGTACCACAAATTACCAGAAAAACAAATATCTTTATAACGGCAAAGAGCTCCAGGATGACGATCTTGGAGGGGTGAGTTTGGACTGGTACGATTACGGGGCACGGTTTTATGATCCTAGTTTGGGGAGGTTTACTACCATAGACCCTTGGGCGAGAAAATACAACTCACAATCACCATACCTTTATGCATATAATAATCCAATTAGATACACTGATTATTTAGGACTCGGAGCTAACGATGAAGTTGATAATGATGATGAAGAAGGAGATGAAGAAGATGAAGGTGAGGATAATGAGATAGATACAGTAGATGAATTAATTGTTGAAGGAAATAAGAAAATAAATGACTTGATGTCTGCTGTAAAACGATTAGAAGAGATTGTTACTTCTAATAAAATGGATGAAATTCTGCAAAAAGTTGAAAATGGGATACCTCTTACTGATGAAGAGATGGCTCTTGTTAACGAATGGTCTAAATTAGGGAATGACATTCCAGTAATTAGAAGGCAGGTACAGCAAATAATGGAATTAATGCTTGAAACAGCAGAGTATTGGGAAAATTGGAATGCAGGCCAAGAAGAGTTGCGGTTTAAAAGACAGCTTATGAAGTTTTTACCTAATCTTGTATCTGAAGCTTCTCCTATTAATACTAATCCATCTATGGAGTTACGTCCTGGTGAGAAAACTCCAATGGATAAAACAAATGACCGTTTGTTCGGTACATATGATCAGTGGCCGTCAAGAAACTTACCTTTAGTAAGACCATTAAAGTATGAATAACTTAAATCAATTGCTAACTAGTATAAATGAAATATATTCGGCATTTAAAGAACCGATAACATATAACAACAGGCAGAAATCAAAAAATTACAGTAAATTAATATTGCTATTAGTACTTAATATTATTGCGGTTAATCTGCTTGTTAAAATATTTTATTGGCTCTTTGATAATAATTTAATGCCTAGAGTATCAAAAGAAGTTCTGAAAGAGCCATGCACTTATGTGTTGTTTTTTTTAATGATAATATTAAGTATCGTCGTAGAAGAACTAAAATATAGGCTAATACTTGGGAGCTTTAAATATAGAAATGTGCTGATATCTATTTCATTTTTACTTGCAGAGATAGTTGTTTTGAGTTTTTATAATTCTTTTGTTGCAGAATATGATTGCTATTTAGCATTATACTATTTAATTGTGTTCTGTTTTACATTGATCATATACTTTGGATTGAAGTATATGACGGTAAGTAAAACAAAAAAGATTAATAATGTTTTTAATAAGTATTATAATATCATTTTTTTTTCATCAATTATTTTATTTAGTGTCTGGCATGTATTACTCTCATATAGTAGTTTAAAACACCATTATAGCTTAGTTTTCTTAATATTCTTTATTAATGGGTTTATTTTCACAATAGTGAGAGTTAAGTATGGGATTTATATTTCAATGTTATACCATTTAGGTTACAATATGCCATTTATTATTACAAATATTATAGCATTATATATAATTAGTTAATTTTTTCGGGTGAGTATAGATTCAGTAAGCTCGGATATGCAAATCCCCCGCTGTTGCACGATTGTATCGTGTAACATAAAGATATAGCTATTTGGTACAAAAGCTGCATTTAGAAATAAGTGCAGCTTTTTGTTTTATAAGGTAGTACGCAAACTATAATAATGCTTGCAGTTTAGTTTTTGTAATAAAGGCATCCAAAAAGGTAAAAACCATTTTCTTCTCGTCGGGCTTTAACTTGTCCACTTCCCCCCGCTGTCGCACGATTGCATCGTGTGAAATAGTGATTTAGCTACATAAAACAAAGGCTGCATTAGAATATAGTACAGCTTTTGTTTTATATTGATAATTGCTTTCAAAATATACAAATATGAGTCGAGCATGGAAATTCCACAACCCGGAGGGTATATATTTTGTTAGTTTTGCTGTTGTTGAGTGGCTTGATGCCAGTCAGGCAACTGATTGATATTTACCAGAATAGATAAAACGGAGTTTACCCACCCAAAAAACGGTTTGTCCTCAGGCTCATAAATTGTCAAAAAAGCGTCAAAAAAA
>NZ_JBNGOS010000053.1:0-38092 GCF_050589685.1 Saccharicrinis sp. 156 | reverse complement strand
ACCCATAAAGATTCTAACTAGTTTTCAACACTAACCAGTTGAGCGTGAATACATATCGGGTTTACGTGCAGAGACTATTTAGCACAAAAGACCGATACCCTTTTATCAACGAACCAATAAACAACGAACTGTTCAATTATCTTGGAGGAACTTGCAGGGAACTTGAATGCAATCCTGTAATAGTCGGAGGGCATACCGACCATGTTCACCTACTCATTCTACTTTCTCAAAAAATAGCTCTAATGAAATTGATAGAGACCATCAAAAGCCATTCTTCGGGATGGGTAAAAGGAAAAGGGCGCCAATACAAGAGTTTTTATTGGCAAAAAGGTTATGGTGCTTTTTCTGTAAACCCGACACAAATTGACGTTGTCCGTAACTATATCATAAACCAAAATGAACATCACAAAAACAAATCGTTTAAGGACGAATACAGCGCTTTTCTGAAAAAATATAATGTGGCGTATGATGCGCGATATGTATGGGATTAGGACGTATGGGGTTTTCTGGAGGAACGACCGGCTTTGGAATAGACTTCACGCCGTTGGCGCTATACCATAACCCGTCTAATATCCCGGGGCTTACACCCTGGGCTAGAGACTTCGCGCCGTTGGCGCTCGTGTTTTTAATCAATTACATACCCATGTATTCTACCCTTAGCCTGACGCCCGTCATATTGATGGACTTCATCTTGAAAATATTAATATTCATACATTGCGTTCTGATATACGTCCTGCAGCAATAACGGATGATGTTTCCGGTTTTAATAAAAGCTTATTAATTGTAAATCGAAAACAGATAGAACCTGTTACAATAAATAGAATTAATTGTAGTATTCATCTCTTTATATTTTATTTTACTCTGCTATTTGCTCCAAAACCCAATTTGTTCTGGCTCCTGAAACTCCCGTACTAGGGCATTTCCCTTTACCTTGTAGGTCATTTACAATAGTTTGGATAAGTATCTCCTGGATGTATTCAGGAACTTCAAATTCAAATTTCTTAACGGGTTCATTCTCTAATTTTAAAGTAACATGATGATCACCCCAAAAAGGAAAAGATATTTGTCCTTTGCTACCAATTATGGTTGTCATTTCATATTGCGACGCCTTACTGGTATTAAAAGCCCACAACCCTTTTCCTAAAATTCCATTTTTGAATTTAAAAACACCAACAGTGATATCATCAGCTTTATAGGCTTTTGATTGATTTTCAGAAAACCCCTTTGCCTCAGTGATAGGACCAAAAATGAAATCGAGTGCATCTAATTGATGCGAAGCCAAATCGTAAAAGTAACCGCCACCTGCAACTTCAGGATCAACTCGCCAATTATTAGAGTGGTCGTGGGTTCCTACAATTTCATTTTCAATTGTCATTTGTACCTTTATATCTATACTTCTAACGTCTCCAATAGAACCATTATCAACTAGTTCCTTTACTTTAATAATATTTGGTAGTGTTCTGCGATAAAAAGCCACATATAAAGGAACATTTGCTTTTTTACATGCTTCTACCATTGATAAGCATTCTTTATGTGAGCGTGCCATTGGTTTTTCCACATAAACCGGTTTCCCGAGAGCTGCTGCTTTCAACGTATATTCAGCATGAGTTTCCGGTGGTGTTGCAATATATATAGCGTTTATCTCAGGATCATTCAGTAAATCATCGGCATTATCGTACCACTTTTCAATACCATGTCGTTGAGCAAAATCCTTTGCTTTTTCAGAATTTCTTCTCATAACAGCCTTAACACTTGAATTGGGTACTTGTATAAGTGGTCGTCCGCTTTTTGTTTCACAAACATCACCTGCACCAATAATTCCCCAACAAATTTCATCTGTAATTTTCTGTGCCATTTTCCGAAAGGTTTTATCATTAGTTTATTTCTGTTTACAATATTCGCTAAGATTCACAGTTTGATAAAGTTATAGATTAGACTTTACACTAAAAAAAGTTTATAACCTTACTGATTGTTCTGTA
Source organism: Saccharicrinis sp. 156 (assembly GCF_050589685.1). Taxonomy (NCBI): domain Bacteria; kingdom Pseudomonadati; phylum Bacteroidota; class Bacteroidia; order Marinilabiliales; family Marinilabiliaceae; genus Saccharicrinis; species Saccharicrinis sp. 156. Next base: position 36,113 of record NZ_JBNGOS010000053.1, on the reverse strand, counting down.
TTTCTTAATTCATTTTTCATTCAAGTCAGAATCTGCAATATTCAGTATTGGAAATATGTTATAGCTTAGAATTTGAGACAAATGAAATGAACTTGCTATCTGGAGACCAACTTGGGACATTTATTGATCCTTGACCACCATATATATATCCAATTATTTTGGGAGTCCCCCCATTGTAGGGCATAATTCTTAAAAGACAATGTTTATAAAATGGATGATCATTAACATCAATATCTTTTGGAAAAGAAATAAAAGCAATCCATTTTTTATCAGGACTTACGTGTGGAAACCAATCATTGTATTCATCATGCGTCAGTTGAATTTGATGGCTTCCGTCGGCATTCATTCTCCAAAGTTGCATTCTACCAGACCTGACAGAATTGAAAAAGATATGGATTCCATCAGGACTATATTCTGACCCATCGTCTAAGGTTTTTTGATTTGTTAATTGCACTTCTTCCCCAGTCAAAATATCAACTGAGTAAATGTCAAATTGTCCTTTTCTATGTCCCGTGAAAAGCATCTTTTTATTATCAGGTGACCAACCATGGAGGTATGAATTGCCAGCACCACGGGGTGTGACCTGGACAGGTGTAGCGTTGCCTTTTACAGGTAAATAATATAAAGTTGATTGATTAATATCTTCGGCATTATGGTGGCTAATCCCCATTAAGGTACCATCAAAAGTAAGAACATGATCATTATTGTTATTAATGGCAAAGCCTGTGTTAAGTGGACTTATTCTACCATCTGAGAGATTGTATCGATACAGTCGGCCTTCAGAATTATAGATTAATTGTTCTCCATCTGGCGTCCAGTTAGGAGCTTGAATGGAGTTTGAAGTGCTGTGCAATATTTGTCTATGACCGGTAGAAACTTCCAAAACTTCAAGATGACTGCCAATATAGTCTCTGTATGGCTGAAAATCCGATGGCGCAGGACGAATGATTCTAACATTTCTAAATTTAGCTACTTCCAGGATATCAGGATTATGTGAGCATACATATAGACCAACATAAACTTGCTTATTGATGCCTTCATTTATTGTTTTGACTTCAACGAAAGGGGCTCCGAAAGTTGAAGTTGACATGATAAATTCATTCCCTCTTCTTTCTAATTGAATAACGCTTGGTAAACTATCTTTGGATACTACTTCTTCCGTGTTACTTCCAATAGTGGTTCTGTATTGTAAAGACGTAAGCCCGTCACCATGAACACACGCATTTACATGTGGCGTCTCACTATTCAGATCGTTCTTTATGATCCAACCTGCTTTGCGATGAGGATCGACACCAGAGCCCAAAAACTCAACCTCTGTTCTTAAGATGAAGTCACCTTGCATGGTCGTCCATAGGTAATGGAAATCATCATTGTCAAACCACATGTTTTTTCCGCTTCCTCCAATGGTATAAGTCTGATTCTTTTCATTATACGATGCAAATCCAGAACTTTTTACCTCTCCAATATCTATATGGTTATCAAATAAACCAATTTTGGTCTGTGCGTTGACGACACCTAATCCCGAAAAAATGATTGACATTAAAAGTGTATATTTTAAATAGTTTACAAAAAACATACGAGAAAGTTTAAGAATGAAAAAATATTTAAGTGATAAAATCATCACCTTGTCTGATTTTTTAAAATTAGCTCCAATATGCGTAGTCCCGTATTTCAAGGCACTTCATCATCAAACCGAAACATTGTTTATTCAAAGCTTTACTGTTTAAATATACTAAATTGTCCCGCATTACGTATATTTACTGCTGAACTTAACCCCGCCGATGTAAGCTTCCCTTTTTTATTGCCTGATTTAACTTAATTGACATCCAGGCAATTAGAGCCAAACATATTGTCGATATTAATCCTATAATCCACATCTAATAAAGTCATTATGGCTTTTATACATTCAATTCAAATGTTCGTTCCTCTATTTCCTGCCCATTAATAATCACACTCAGGATATGCTCTCCCACATAAAACTTTCGGGTGGTTACAATCTTAAAAGACTGTTTACGTACAACTTTTGTAACTGAGTTGGCTGCATATTCCTTCTCGCTGATTTTATACACTTTCTTTGATAGACTGCCATTCTTCTTCATATAGTAAATAGCATATTCCAATCTTACCTTTTCTGATTTTGAAGACAGATTGTTCAGTGAAAAAGAAAACTCAAGTTCATCTCCCATTTTTAAGTTTTCGTTTTTCAATGTCAACTCATTAAGCTCAATTTTATCAGGCGGAGCAAAACCAAACAACTGCAATACTTCGCTATTACCTGCCTTTAATAAGGTACGGCAAGCGTGTTTGACAATCCAGTCGGTTTCTTTTGTGTTGCCTTTCCATCGTTTTGCTACCTCAATAACCGTTTCAGGATTATCCTTCGAAATATCATTGAGGTTATTGGCTACACTTTTTCGAACGTACTCAGAAGAATCATTTTTTAAAGCTTCCAAAATTGGAAGAACAGGTTCAGGATTACTTTTTAATGACTGAATTGCCATTCCCCACGGTAAGCGAGAACGACTACCTTCCGAAGCCAATCGCCTTACATGTTCATTTTCATGCTTTGTCCATTCCATAACCTTGTCTAACATTTCATCCTGATATTGGATAATGAAAGGGCGAACAGCAAATTCACATGAAGTAAATGGTGTAATGGCTTCAAAAGCAACTACAGAAGTATCAAAATGTTCCATGCCATATTTCTCAATAATATCAGGAATAAAAATATAGGCTAATTCGGCAAATTTAAATTTATCCGCTCCACTCGATTTCAAATAAGTAATCATTAGGTAAAGCTCATTTACACATTCATTAAAATCATCTGAAAGTTGTGTTCTCACAACCATAGCAATGTGATGCATGCGCTCTTTAAATTCCATTTCCTCCCAGCTTTCGATAAATATTTTGGAAAGAAAGTCTTGTTTATTAAAATCGCAATTTACGTGTGCAATGGATTCCGATACATTACACATCAATTCTTTTGAGAAGAGGTTTTTAAATAATTCAGCCATTTGTTCTACTATATATTCAGCTTATAATGCTTTTTAGTTTCTGTCTTTTTTTCGTCATCCAATGATTTTAAATAGGCTTTCCATCCTGGGCAAAAGTTAATATGCCATCGCCAAAATCTACCACTCACAGATTTAGGAGACTTATCGTATTTTGCTCTTAGTTTACATTGGTCACACATATGTTTTTTCATGATTTCTGATTTTCATAAATTAATACTGTCTGTTTCTTTTCTTCTGAATATCTAAGGATTCTTTTGCCCACTCCACAAATTTGTCGGAATTTTCCAGCACATCGCCCGGTATGTTGTAAAAAGAAAGTACGGTAGCATTGTTTTTAAAAGGTTTCAGTTGAGTTGAACCGGCTACAATATATTTCTCTTTGTTTGTATTGTCCACTTTTAGGTAAAAAATATCATTGGCAATCAAAGCAAAAGCCAAATCCTCCTGATAGAGTGCAGCACCGCCAAACATCCTGTTTACGTGTACATTTCCCCAACTTGATAACTGGTCGAGTACGTATTGCAGAAAAACATTTGAAACAGCCATCTTACTTATTTCTTGAATAAAGTTTTAAAGCTATCCATGCTACAATTAAGAGTTCAAGCCAAGCCAACGGAAAGATTTTAAATGCAGCACTCCATTCTCCAAGCCCTGAGTTTACATTGGCAATCCAAAATATACCGATAGTTGCAAAGGCCGTTACAGTTCCTGATATAAGAACCGATTTTCCGTTGCTTCCAAAAACTACCGAACAAAGCCAAAGAATAAATACTAAACGCAAAATTACAGACCGCGAAAAATTATGACGTTGATATTTGCTAAAAAACTGGTTTGACCAGAGCGAAATAGTATTTTTTATTCGAGAAAAGTCTTTGGAAATACCTCTTTGAATCGAGAAGGAGTTGTTTTATGTAGTTGAATTGTAGTACAGTTATTAAAGGCCATAAACGACATTAATTCCTTCACTAATGCCTTATTGAAAGCATCGTTAATTTTAAATCCATCTTCTAGTGCTAAATGTAAAATATGGAGGGTAGCTGTTTTTCTATCAGCTTTACAATCCATTCGGGCAACAAACTTGCCATTCCAGAGTACAGGTAACGCAAAATAGCCGTATTTACGTTTGGCTTCAGGAACATAGCATTCAATTTGATAATCAAAATTGAACAGGCTTTGTATCCGTTTCCTTTGTATTAGCAGGTTATCAAAAGGTGAAAATATTTTTAACTGGGTTCGGCTAAGTCGTTTGTCTAACAATGGTATAGCTTCGGGTAGCGCGTAATAAAATTGCCCGTTAACACTAACTTGAATCAACTCTTTATTTGACTGCATTTCTTTCAGTTCCGCAGTAACGAGCTTTTTCGTATTCTTTAATAAATAAGCGATTTCGCTATCTTGCCCAATACCGTTAGCTTTTAGGTAATTGGTTATCAGAAAACGTATGTATTCTTTTTGTGTTGGTATACTTGTATCAATGGATTTGGGCAAAACCCTTTCTGTAAGGTCATAAACTTTATGGAAATTCTTACGAGATGAAATCATGAGTTCACCTTGCATAAACAGATTTTCCAACGAACGTTTTGCAGGTTTGCTACCCCATTCAGCAACTTTCCCGTCGTGGACAAAATCTTTAGCCATCAATGCACCCTCATTTTCAATGCGTTTCAAAACGACATTCATTAGTTTTTTGTCCTTTTCGTACCAATGTTTTTCATCGCCTTTGTATATGGCTTGTTTGCGAAGAAGTGAAAACCGATAATCTTTTATTGGCAAATAAGCTGCTGCATGTGCCCAATACTCAAATATCTTTTTCTTTTCCGCCAATTCATCAATATGGGAAAGTTTATAGTGTGGATTTCTGTTCCATAATGTATGATGATGGGCACGTTGAACAGCTGAAATGGTATCTATTTGAACGTAACCAAGGTGTTCTATACTCTCTAATGTCTTATCTAAAGATGTTCCTTTTGTTTTTGCAGGAAATACGCTTTGTGATAATAACACAAGTTTCTGAGCTTCAGTTATGGAAAGTTTTTCATTCATTCGTCTAAATTAAAAATTCTCAAAGGTGACTCATGAAACTCACAAGAGTCATTTATAGTTGGGATTAAACAGGAACATACTCGTTTCATTCTGTATCACGTATTTCTTTGCGCATTCGGCTTAGGTGCTCGGCCGAAATACCGATAAATGATGCTATTTGATGTTGGGGAACTCTTGAAATTACTTGTTTATTATTTTTGAGTAGAGCAAGGTATCTTTCTTTAGGGGTTTTAATTATAAAATCCATTCGCTGAGATTCGGATTTTATAATATTCATTTTAAACATTTGATGACTCATTCTGTGAAAACCAATTACCTCCGATTGTAAAAAGTCGAGTGCTTCCATTGATAGTTCTATTGCCTCTATATCATCTAAAGCCTGGATGGTTATATCTCCTTTATGTTGTTTCAAGTAATTGATATAATCGTAAGTATGGTCATGCTCAAAATAAAAATTAGTAGTTACTTCTTTACCATCTGCAACTACAAAACCACGAGCACACCCTTGCAGAAGAATTCGAACAACATTGCATTTTTCACCTCTAAAATATCCTTTTTAGAACCAATCACTCGTTTATTTTTTCATTTATTCTTGTGATTCATTATAAATACCTTTGCTGTCAATTCGACAACACCATTTCACCTCGCTTGTCCAACCGCCATGGGTATTCAATTCTACAATTCCATTGGCAATAAGATTGTCAACTTCATTGCAACTGTTCAAGTCGTCTGAGTATATTTTTATATGTAGCCCTTCCTTTAATTTGATAGTTTTTCCTTCAGAATCCGTTTTAATGTCAGTTTGCGAAAGTAGTACTAAATCTTCTTCTATCATTTCATTAAAGTCTACATATAATCTGGCTTCTTTCATTTTTTTTTAAATTTTGGGGTAGAGTAGAGCCTGAAAGTCTACTCGAATTACTGTGACTAAAAGTAACAATAATAAGTAAACTATCAGTGCCCCCTGCACCCCTGATAATATTTCCCATTATTACTTATTTGAACGACTTTATTACCATCCCAAAATCTGAACACCGAATCTTCTTGGAATGAGGTAATTTCTTTTATTCCAAGTTCTTTTATAAAATCAACATGCTGTTTATACCAAAATAATATGTCACTATCACCAGACAACTTTTTCACTTGTCCATTAACAAGAAAGCTGATAAAAAATAATATTGAGATTGTCAGTCCTTTCATTTGTGAAATATGCGCCTTTAACCCGGATTATGCATTAGAACTTCATCGTGAACATTGAAAGTGCAATAAAACAAGGCATTACTTGAAACGAGGCATAACTTGTCCCGATTACTTTCAGGAGCATCGTTATGGTGAGTTGAAGTGAAGCAGCGGAGTGTCTTGTTTTGAAACAATTTCAATGTGTAATAGATTTTCTAATGCATGTTGCTGGTTTAACGTACCTTCTTACCGATAACGGTTCTCAGCTATACGCAGGCAGGAATTTTAATCACTTAACTTTCTGCGAAGAACTGAAATTAAAATTAGCACTTTCCTGTCCTACGAAGCACTAAACTCCTGCTTGCGTAAAGGTGATATTAGCGGGTCGTTGTTCTTTTTCATTCATTCTTCTCTATTCTGAAATAATGATGTAATAATTATTCAAGTCTCTAAATGCAAACTGCTGTTGTCCCGAATTTTCATTCAAATGAAGATCCATTTCAATATCAAGATTTAGTTTAGCTGCCCTTTCCCACACTTCTTTTAGTTCCGAAACTCTGAAATACAAAATAAGTCCGTTACCAACTCCAATGTTTAGGTCTTTCATTGTCGGGTGGTCGTGTTCACCCCAACGATGAAGACAAAGGATAACTTCTCCTTTTTGGTTTGCTAACATTTCAAAATTGTCGCCACCGTGATTACTCTTTAATTTCAGCAAGTCTTGATAAAATTTTGAAGTTTTAGCAACGTCATTTACGGCAATTATGGTTTCTAATCTTGTCATACCTATTTATGATTTTGTTCGTCTCAGTTCCAACTGACCACCTATTACCGGCAAAGTCTTTAAAAGAGCCCCTGTCTTTTTACAATGACCGCGTAGAGTAGAGCCTGATAGCTTACTCCAATTAATACCACTACAAGTAATAATTATTAATAAACTATCAGCGCCCCCTGCATCAAACCGTATCCCGATGTTCGTGGACAGGCTGTGAAGTTTTCCCTCATATGCTTACGCTGAAGCTTCAGCATAGGCGCTACGGCTTACCGATAGTGTTCTCTATTTGCTTTTCATATGAACCTAACCAGCACACGTAAAGCTTATTAGCTGAATGAACCACTTGTGACTTCCCTTCATATTTGAACAAACATATACCAATATTTAGAATCAACTACTTAATTATTTCGACCAAATAGGACAAAGCCAGTACGGATAGTATTGAGTTTTAATAAAAAAATATGGAGAAATTTGGATTACAACATAGAAGGGGTCGTAGGCTGATTTGAAAATTGAACCTCAGAAATCCCAGCAAGACGAGGCTAAGGTTTTGGTTATACATTTATTCTTTTCACTAGCCGAAGCCTTAGCTTCGGTGAACTTATTTAATGCGCTAAACTCCCTAATTTTCACTGAAAGCCTATGCCCTTTATTTTTTGTTGGGCTTACGTTTTTCATTTAAATCTATACTTTGTTGTATTTTTATCTCCGAATTTCTCAATCCATTCGTTCTCTACTGCATATTTCAAATCGCGACTCGCTGTTGCTGAAGATATTTCTCTAAAATTTTTCAAATATTCTTTGCGTTCAAAAAAGTCTTCCTTTACGATGGATTTAAACAGATTTAATCGGTCTATGTTTGTTAAACTTACATTCTGAATATTTAATAACTCCTCTAATGATTCTAGCACAATCTCCAGCATAAATTCGATAAATACGGTTGATTCTCCTGTATTATCGGACTTTCCTAACGATTCAAAATATTGTTCTTGTCGTTGTTTTATCAAAGTCTCTATAGGCAGAAATTCAAATACAGGATAAGCATCTTTTAAAATCAATGTCTGCCACAATCGTCCCATTCTTCCATTTCCATCAATGAATGGATGTATAAACTCCATTTCATAATGGAAAACACAACTTTTAATTAAAACCAAATCATCATCATTTTTTATATAAGCAAATAAATCATTCATTAGAGGTTTAAGCATGTCACTAGATGGAGCAATATGAGTTACCTCGGAACCTTTTACTATTCCAACCGATTTGCTTCTTAACCTTCCTGCTGAATCAATAAGCCCATTCATAAGAATTCCATGAGCTTCACAGAATGAGTCAAAACTATATGGGTTTAATTTATCAAGATAGTCGTAAACAGCAATTGCATTTTTCACCTCTAAAATATCCTTTTTAGAACCAATCACTCGTTTATTTTCAACAATTGCAGTTATTTGCTCTATTGTCAGTGTATTACCTTCAATTTCAAGCGATGAATGAATTGTTTTAATCCGGTTCTTTTTTCTTAATTCAGTTGGAGGCTTGCTCAAATGAGCAGAATTAAGCTCTCCAATCTTTTCTGAAATCGAAGCAACTAGTTTTAATATTTTTCCTGTTACACTATATGGTGGTTTCATAAATCACAATATTGATAGTATCATTTGATAGTATCAAAGATAGTCATTGAAAGTCATTTTACAAGATATTCATTGATTAGTAGTCTCGCTTTAAATAAAGCCTCACGTTCACTGGATGAAGCGTGCGGAAATTTGATGAACCAGACCTCCCAAACCGCATCAGAGCCAAAGCTTTTATTTGTTCTTATCTTTTAATTTCCCTCACCAAATCAAAGGTTTGGCGGTGTTCAAACTCCTTGCTAAACTTCCAAAACACTACTGTATCCGCATGCTTTATTCCAGATTGTGTGTGCTAAACCCGCATTGCGGGAGCTTAGGGTAAAAATAGTACATCACTACAAAATGACCTTACTTTATATTCCTTTTTATATAGAAAGGGTTTCAATTTCACAATTAAATTAAACTTAGTTGACAGATATTTCTTCGTAACTTGCAACTGATTCATTTTCTTTGACTTAAAAAAAAGCACGATTTATTTGCACCATATAAAAAAATGCGGAACAACACCTTACAGCTATTTTCGTTCAAAAAAAGCGATTGAAACCACTATATAAAAATTAATAATTTTATCATCTGTTTACGAGAGATTGTTTAGTTCAACAAACCCTCCAATCTAAACCGTATGCAAGCAACGCTTTTTTGGAGGCTAAGTGTTGTAATTAGTTGTTTTTTATCTGAGCACCTTCAATTTGATACTGGGAAATTTGTCTTTCCAAGCTGATGCTAATTCTTTAAATTATTCATAATCTTTTTCGTTGTCAAAATATAATTCAAACTTATAATTATTCTTCTCGTAGTTGAATTTAACATAATTATCCAATCCGGTCACAAGTTTCTTGTCTCTCATAGCTTGAGGTCGAAGGTATTCCATACTTTTATGGAATGGTTGCCCATCAAAACCTCTGAGCTTTATTTTAAGATTATTGATTTGAGAAATATCATAAGAGTTCTTTCTTTGGTTGTGTTCAATTTGAAGAATGTTATTTTCCACCAGTAATTCACCAACTTTTTTATGTCTTTTTATTGGTAATACAGGAACAATCCGTAAGGTTTGCAGTAATTCGCGAAGTAAGGGTTGTCCAGCCGGTATGACCGCAGCCCGAAGCTATGATTTTTTTAATTTGAATTTAGCCTATGCATTTTGCCCTTTATTACCGCCTGGCATTTCCCTAATAATTTAAGCCAAAAGCCCATAAAGGTAATATATTCATATACCCAAATTCAATGTCATCTTTCACGATATATGATTTTCCATCTTTTTCTATCTGTTTTTGCTGTTTATTCTTCCCTCCAACTTCGAATGTAAAGTCTTTGATAACAAAATCAGCATTCTTTGATGATATAACTTCATTTCTTACTCTCATTTGATTCAGAAAAAAGGTTTCTCTAATATTACCTATATTAGATTTTTCGCCAGCTAAACTATAAATTAAATTGGTGTTGTCACGATAGACTTTATCAACTTTACCTAAACCTCGAATTCCACTAGTCTCATTTCGTAGTTGACCGATAAGGCCTGCCTTTTCCATATACGTAAAGTAGTCATCTAAAGAGTTTCTACTAACATTAATCATTTCGGCAATCTTTGATAAATTGGGTTTGAATGGAACACTTTCAGAGATTATTGATAGTAAACGCTTCAATTTACGACTAGTTGCAACATTCATATTTGCATATTGAGGAATGTCGGTTTCTAAGGTTTGAACTACAATTTGTCCTAACCGAAGATTAAGCTCATTTTCAATTCCAAATGGATAATAACCTCGCTGCAGATAGTCATTGAATAATGGTAGTGGGTGTTTTATATCCGGAAGCTGAATCTTCCCATTAACAATATGTTCTAAGGTGAAAGTTTCAACTTTTTTATTATGGAAGAAATTAAGGTATTCTCTAAAAGAAAGTCCATGTAATCTATATATTAATGCACGTCTACTTAGATCAGCAGAACCTTTAAGTATGTCAAGTACAGAAGACCCCGTAAATACAACCTTTAAGTCTGGATATGAGTCATAAATATTTTTTAATTCTCGAGACCATTCTTCGTATTTATGAATCTCATCAATAAATAAGTATTTCCCAGCATTCTTATAAAAAATATCAGCTAAGTCTACTAACCTGTTTTCGCTAAAGTACATATCGTCAGCTGATACGTACAAAGCTCGTTTACTACCTAAGTTTTCTTTTATATATTGCAGAATCATTGTTGTTTTTCCAACACCTCTAGGACCAATAATCCCGACCATTCGGCTATTCCAAGAAATTTCTTGATACAGATACCGCTTAAAATCTGTATTCGTATTTTGTAATAAAATCTGAAATTTCTGATATAGAGTTCTCATCATTTTAAACTATTTGTTTATACAAATACATTAAAATGCACAGTAGAATGTGCAATATTTGAATATATTGTATTATTAATAGTGCAATGTCATTTTTTGTACTTGGCGGGTAGAGTAGAGCCTGATAGCTTACTCCAATTAATACCACTACAAGTAATAATTATAAATAAACTATCAGCGCCCCTGCATCAAACCGTATCCCGATGTTCGTGGACAGGCTGTGAAGTTTTCCCTCATATGGCTTACCGATAAAGTTCTTCATTTGCTTTTCATATGAACCTACCCGGTACATGTATAGTTCATTAGCTATATGAACTACTTGTGACTTATCTTCATATTTGAACAAACATATAACGACGTTTAGAATCAACTATAATTATTTCAGCCAAATAGGACAAAGCCAGTAAGGATAGTATCAATTCTATATTCACATCTCTAAGCAGAGCCCCTTCCCTATGTAGCGTTTTGTTGTCGCTACAGTCAATGGTACAATGGGCTCCTCCGACTTCTCTTGTTCCCCTGCCGAACTTCGCTATGCTTATATCAGCCAGTTTAAGCGACAATCCTCACGGACATAACTGTCGGCAGCTCTTCTAAATGAACAGTACATTATTGCGATAAGAGAGAGCAGAATCAAGCTTGCTTGAATTATGCCGAACGGAGCAATGATCTTTAAGAAAATTATTTAGGTAGGATTTACACCTACTGGATTACCACAGCTTCGCTGCAGGTATCGACTAAAATAGGATATGTGCTAACATCCTGCTCAGGTAAAATTTATTAAGGATTTGGGGACACATTTTCAACTATTCTTTGCATATGGCGTCAAGTTAAAACTAAGCTCCTTCAGGTAAGCATCTGCATGATTGGAATAATTAATAATAAACTCCTGTAGCTCTTTGGGTTTGGCCGTCAACAATTGAGCCCCGTCCATTCGTTTTTCGTGCTTTATCCTGATTTTTTGGGTTTTAAGCAAGTCTTCCAACAACTCACTATTAAACCATTTTACCGTTAGCTCATTTTCGTTGAATTCGAGTTTGGCAAAGGTGTGAACGGGCATCAAATGAATAATGGCAAAAATATTTTCGTAAGGCATTTCCTCCAATAAAAAGTCGAGGTAATATTCGTTTTTTAAATGAACGATATGAATTTTGAACTCAACAACGTCCTTGGGGTTTTCGCTGGGGTATAACTTTAACCAGTAAGTTTTGTTTTGCGGACTTTTCTGATTCTCAGTTTTTACATTTTTACCAAATAAACTAATTTCCCATACCAGTGAATCTTTCGAAACTTCCTCTGTAATCAGCCTCGACATCCAGGTACCCATTATCCTGTCGTCTTTTACCAGTTCATTTTTTGTGTAAAGCGGGTAAAACGACATAACGGTACATTGACTTAAAACCACTATGATAAAGCCTAGGGTGAGCACGTTTAGTAAACTTCTGTGTGGCAATAATTTGTTTGTTTTCATAGGGATTGAATTTAAAAATTTATTCTACAATATCTCAATAAATTCAATACCCAAACACACTTTTATCGATAAACACGATCTGCATGTCGAAAAATGATTAAACGAGGTAACAACTCCCGTTACGTGTTTGGTTTGAGAAGTTATCGATAGTCCAATACTGACCCATAAAAAAGTAAGTATAAAGTTTTAACCCGGATTATGCATTAGAACTTCGTCGTGAACATTGAAAGTGCAATCTTACTAGGTTTTCATCGTTCTGGTGAGTTGAAGTGAAGCAGCGGAGTGTCTTGTTTTGAAACAATTTCAATGTGTAATAGAATTTCCAATGCATATTGCGGGTTTAAGTGATAATATTTTGCTTAACGCTAAATTACTTTTACGATATTACCAAAAACCCTACAATATACTAAGGACAAAAGGGAGCTATTTAAGGGAGATTTCAATCCTATCCCTTACCCTAAGTAAAGTCTTTAGAAAAGGTGATAAGCATTTTATTCGTTTTTGACATAACCGTATTTCTCCATCATAGAATCGGCCGTATATCGCAACACTTTTGGTTTTCCCGATCCACGAGCCTCTTTAATAGCCACTTTCCAAGCCTCTTTAAGTTCATTCAAAATATCGATATATTGTTCTTTATTCACCAGATTCTTTACCTCCTGAGGATCATTTTTCAGGTTATACAGTTCCTCGTACACGGGTTCCTCCCCGTTTAGCGGCCCTTCCACAAACGTTCGGTATAATGCGATATCAGGATCGTGTACCGAGTACAACATTTGATTGACATTTAAACCAAGATCTTTGGCAATGGCTATTTTAGCTGTAGCCGATACATTTTCATTTTTATAATAACGTATATATTTCCATTCCATGTTTTGGATGGATTCGCAACGCGGATTACCAAACTGTGTGGACCAGAGGTTTTCGGTAAACAAATAATCCCTTACTTTTTCCTGCTTTCCGCTCAACAAGGCCGATAAATCTTTACCTTGAAATTCCTTTGGTTGGTCGATACCTCCATAGCTTACCATAGTTGAGGCAATATCAATGGATTGAACCAACGCGTCGTTCACTTTACCTCTGACCTTCTTTTTATCCATGGGGTTATAAACAATCATAGGTACGTGCGTTGTTTCCTCATAACAAAGTGCTTTACCTCCCAGCCCCTGTTGCCCCATAAATAAACCATGATCGGAAGTATAAAAAATGATGGTATTTTTATCCAGACCTTTTTCTTTCAAAGTTTTCCTAAGGTTCCCGAATAAACCATCGATACCAGTCATGGCCTGCATCTGACGGATAATACGTTCCTTATTGTCTTTAGGATTATCCACGTAGTTATAACCCGTTTGACGGTCGTATGCCCTATGAATATCAAGCGGAAGCTTAGGAGTTTTTATATCTGCTTTTGCCACATAATTCTCTGGCATTGCAATATCCAAATCGCGGTATAAATCACGGTAAATTATCGAATCCGAAGGCAATTGTTTCATGGTTCCCGTACTTGCGCCATGTGGAAGGTTAAAGCAAATACTTAAACAGAAAGGTTTATCTTTAGGGCGCTTGTCTATAAAGTGAAGCGCTCCCTCCATACGGTGTTCGTTGCTGAAAAAATCATTAACACCCTCATTGATTACCTCAACCTGCGTATCATTCCTGGCACCTGTAAATATTTTATGTCGCTTTTTAGGATAGAATGATAGGTGTCCATGACCTGCATACCAATAATCGAACGACTTTTCCATTAAACCGCTTTGGTACCCACCTTCTCCAATAGGCGAATGGTTTTTGCCTATATAACCTGTGTAGTAGCCATTCTCTCTCATCACCACGGGATACGATTTCTCCCAGGCCTCGGGTGCAACACTGGTTCCCGAGTTAAAGTTTACACCATGCTTACGTTCAAACTGCCCCAGCAAAATAGAAATCCGGCTGGGAGTGCAGATAGCACTGGTTATATGCGCATTTGAAAATCGAACGCCATCATCTGCTAATTTATCGATGTTGGGTGTTTTTACGATAGAGTTTCCTTCACATCCCAACAAACCATATTGTTGGTCGTCGGTTAATATAAAAATGATATTGGGTTTCTCCTGGGCTTTAGCTACCCATCCAAGCAAGATTAGGAACGCTGGAATTATTAATTTCAGTTTCATCAATTCTTTTAAATTATAATCTATGAAAATTAGACTTGTGTTATTAAGCGTTTAAATTTCTGCCCACGGATGACTGTAAGCTGCCTACTTTTTTCTTTCTCCAGCCGTTGCTTTTCTTATAAACGATTCACGTTTTTCTACCTCTTTCGAAATATTTGCAGCATGTGGATCTGTCCAAAGGCCAGGGACAGTTCCTCTATTCCAGTCTTTATACTCCTTCTCCAATTCTTTCAGTATTTCTGGTTTAGCACTGGCTAAATTGGTATGTTCATATGGATCTTTTTCTATGTCGAACAAGAAAAATTCATTGTTTTTAAAACCTGACATTACCATTTTATATTTTCCTTTAAGAACAGCGTAACCAGCCCCATCAGAATATCTCCAGAACAGTGTGTTATGTGGAGCCTTGTTAACCTCGCCGTTAAAATATGGGAGTAAGTTAACCCCATCTAACTCTTTGTTTTTAGGACACTTTACATCTGTTGCGGCCAAAACAGTTGGAAAAATATCTAAAGCTGAAACGGCCTTGTCGTATACCTGTCCCCCTTTAATATTGCCTTTCCAGGTTACTGAAAATGGAACACGGATACCGCCTTCAAATAGCATTCCTTTATGTCCCCGATAAGGTTCGCTACGCGCCCCATTGGTTGCTGCACCATTGTCACTGTAATAAAAAATGATTGTATTTTCATACTCCCCTTCTTCCTTCAACTTCTGAATTACCTTACCAACACCAACATCCATACCAACCACCATAGCTGCATAAGCAGCACGGTAACCGTCTTCAATATGACTCACCATATCGGTATACTGCTTTGTTGCGTGAATAGGTGAATGTGGTGCATTATAAGCCAAATACATAAAGAAGGGCTTGTCATTTTTAGAATATTCGTCGATATATTCAACTGCTGCATCAGAAAAGTCGTCTGTCAAATAGGTTATTTCAGACATAGGAACTGGTTTCCCGTCCCTTAACACGCCTCCCATTGGTCCCCGCCCTTTTTTAGGTTCTCCCCAGTAGCTTAGTCCACCGCCCCAGAATCCGAACCAGTCATCGAACCCTCTTTTATTAGGCCAATAATTAATGGAATCTCCTAAATGCCATTTCCCGATTGCACAAGTCTGAAAATCGTGTTTTTTCAGCACTTCCGACATCATCAACTCATCTAGTGGTAATCCATCATCCGCTTTTGCATCTTCGTAAGGCAAGTTACACTCATGACCAAAACGATGCTGATATCTACCTGAGAGTAAACCAGCTCTACTCGGGCTGCAATAGGGGTGCGAGGCATAACCTTGCGAACAAATAACCCCGTCTTTTGCCAAAGCATCCAGGTTTGGTGTTGGAATATCGGTACATCCATTAAATCCAACATCTCCCCACCCCTGATCGTCGGATAAAATAATTAGGACATTGGGCGATTTCTTTTTTTGGCCATTAATTGTTAAAAACGATACTGCAATAAGCAGTATAAAAAGTAAACGTTGCATTGTATTATATTTTAAATATCTGATTGTTTATTATCGATATCCAAAATTAACAATAAGCGTATCTGTTATGCATGAATTTTAAACAGAAAAAAGGGGGTGGTTTATGTTTTAACGGGTAAAATTAGCGGTTAATAATAGACTTACACATACGCTTTAAATGAGATAAGCCAACAGCCCAAGTATCTTTTTAGTCTGCATCCTTTAATAGGAATACAACCAAATTATACGTACAAAAAAAGGAGCCAGCATATACATTCCTATATCCGTACTCCCTCATTCTCTTCATATGATATATTCCTATTTTCCACCAAATAATTTATACACCTCGCTACCCGCACTTAAAAACGCGCCCGTTCCATAAACCTCTGTTTTATCTGGCCAGGCTTTACCCGGAGCGGCGCCAATGGGTTGAACATATCCTAACATTCCATCTTTTGTGATATGGCCTACCATGGCGTTCCATCCTTTTTTAACTGCGGGTCCGTAAGTTCCTTTATCCAATATGCCTTGATTGATACCCCATGCCAAACCAAAGGTAAAAAACGACGAACCACTAGTTTCTGGTGTTGGATAAAACTTCTGACCCAACAAACTCATGGCCCAATGTCCTTCCGCTGTTTGAATTTCCAAAAGCTTTTTGGCCATCTTCTTATAGATGCCCAAGAAATATTTGTACTGCTTACTTTGGGGTTCCAGTTCAACTAAAATATTCACCAATCCGGCAAATACCCATCCATTCCCCCTCGACCAGAATATTTTAGTACCATTATCTAACTTACCAATATAATTTTGGTCACGATAATACAAGTTCTCTTTTTTATCGAATAAGAAATCAGTGGTTGCTTTAAATTCTGTTACCATAAAGTCCAGATATTTTTTTTCTCCTGTTATCCGATATAGCTTGGCCCAAACCGGAGGCGACATAAACAAGGCATCACACCAGTTCCAGCGGTCTTGGTGGTATGGTGTTTTCCAATCCAATATGCTTTGCGAAGGATGATACATAATGTAATTGAATTGTTTAATGGTAGGTTCAATCATTTTTTTGTCACCATACTTCCTGTACAGTTCGCAATATAATTGACCTACCGTATGGTCATCAGCATGGTACTGGCGACGATGAAGTTTCCATTCCTGATCCTCACTTATTTTCTTTAACCAATCGTAATAAGTATCGTCACCAGCCATTGCTGCCCATTTTACCATACCTATATACAGTGCTCCGTTTGTCCAATCGGCAATATGGTGTGGTTTCTTTCCGCTGAAATGATCTCGAAAGTGCTCTATCTGCCAATCCGCTACCCGTTTCATGTTCTTTTTGACTTCAGAAGGTTTAATTTCTTGGGCAGTTAAGTTTACACTACAGACTATAAGTAATGCGATGAATAGTTTTTTCATGATGTATAGATTTATTATAAATTTTAAAAACTTAGTATCACAAATTAAATTATTTTTCCCTTTACAAAGCCCAAATTGGGGATCTTAACGGTACTTGTAACCGTTCCAACCCATTATATCTCCTTTCTAAAACCATAGAAGACATCGATATAGCGAAACTTTAAAAGATAACTTTGATCATCTGATATGAATTACCTATTTTATTAAAATAGCTAAATTAACTTCCTTACCCCCAATACCAATAACCTGATAACGCCCACTATCAAATAAAATATGATAGCTAATATAGCAACAAAACCCAGCGAGGTAAGTAATTCGCCCCAAAGTGTTTTATAGGTTATTATTGAGTAGATATTTAATCCAAATGCAATTAAAAATACGATCAACAATATCCTTAATTCTTTCCTTACCGAAGTTCCTTTTAATACGATATCTTTCATTCTATTCAGCTTATTTGATTTAAATACTAAATATTATATTTTTCGGGCATAGTTAATATCTTGCCACTATCAATAGCTTGTTCCGTAAGCATAGTCCAGATACTGGCATTATATCCTTCCTTGGTGATCCATTCAGGACATTTCCCTTGCTTTATAAAATTAACAAAGCCAATTAATTCTTCTTTTGTTCCATCTCCTTTTTGCCCGGCATATATAGGTTCAGCAATTTGCTTCTTTTTAGTCTCCGGAGCCCAGCTGGGTCCTCCAATCGGAACCTCCTCAAATAATCCCTTTTGAATGTCACCTATCATTTGGGCTATTCCCGGCGCAGGTTTTGGCTTAACGGGTTTAGAGGAATAAAATTTATTGGTTTCTAATTCAAAAGTTCCCTTGTCACCTATTATTTCTTCTTCGCAACCATACCTTTTGTTAATGGTTTGGGAATCGTATGTAAATTTGGTTCCATCCTTATACGAAAATATAACGGCCAGATTATCATACACCTCACGCCCATCATGCCAATATCGTATACTACCCGTTCCCATAACCGAAACAGGATTCTCTTGTAAGGCCCAGTTTGCCACTTGAATCTGGTGCGACATAAGTTCTGTTAATAATCCTGCCGAATATTCCTTATATAAACGCCAATTAATTTGCCTTTCCAATTCCGGTTTTCCTTTGGGCACAGGCCGGCGCCAATCGTTACCTCGGTGCCAATGGGCATGCATCTGTCCAATAATACCCAATTCTCCATTATGGATACGTTGCATGGCATGGCTGTATTTATTGCTGAACAACCGTTGATGGCCAATTAAAAGTATACTTCCCGTGCTGATATGTGCGTCGTACATAGCTTTGGTATCATCCAGCGTACGAGCCATCGCTTTTTCGCAAAGCACATGGATTCCTGCTTTCATGCAGTCAATGGCAATATGCGCATGCTGAAACAATGGAGTGGCAATGACAACTCCATCAACACCACTATCTTTAATCAGTTTTGTGTATTTATCGTAAGTTTTGGCTGTATTCTTATACTTACGTGCTAACTCTTTGGATTTTTCCAAGCTAGGTTCATAATTATCGCATAAGGCTACTATTTCGAACCCTCCATGTCCTTCTTCAAGAATTCTGTGCAAATGTTCCTGTAAGTACCTACCTCTGCTCCCCGTACCAATTATTCCAATGCGCACATTTTTCTTATTTTCCTGTGCGGTTAAAGAATGAACCAGCGGATTTGCCATGAAGGCCATTCCGGCCCCTGCCATGCCAATCTTCCTTAAAAACTCCCTCCTATTATCTCCCATAACAATTATTATAATATCAAGATTTTAATATCAGGATGGTTACAGTGGTATCCTGATACATAATTCCGGATTAAAATTATTAATGATTTGTTGATGCTCCCTTTCCGGAGCTACCAATAAAGCCGTAGAAAGCACTTCTGCCTTTACAGGGCAACTCATTTGTACTTCTACCAGTTTTAACTTATGATTTAATTCTCCTGATTTAGGATCAGTAACATGCTCTTTATTTTCTTTTTCATGGAAACCGCTGATAGATACTGCAGCATCATTTAACTTTAAATTTGTATTTCTTCCATCCTCTAAAGCTAACGGCCAATATTCACCGTAAGGATGACGACCACGGGTAAGGATAGAACTACCTCCAAAACTGACAAAGGCGTTTTCAATTTCTTCATGCTTTAATAAGGCTGCTACTCGATCTATGGCTATGCCTTTTCCAATTCCTCCAAAATCAAGCTGAACTTCTCCTGAGCCATACCCAACGGTCTGCTGTTCTTTATCCAATATCAATTGATCAACAAGACTATCACCGATACTTCCAGAAGCTTTATATCCGATATTGAAATAGCCATTAGTTTTATGGTAGAATTCAATACATTGTTCAATTAAGGTAAAAAGTGTACCGCTAACCTTAACAGGAGTTTTAAATGAATCATTATTAAGCTGATACACTTTCGCTTCAGGATGATACATGCTCAACATACATTCAACATCATATACTATTTTCTTCATTTCAGAAAACACGCGTTCAAATGTTATACTTTGGTCTTTGCTCCAAAGTACCACATCTAACCTAGAATTCATGGCTGCAATGGTATTGTTGTAGAGATTTACCCCGGACATTTTTATTTTACGAACGGCATTTATTAGACGAACGACATTTTAATAAATGAACAAAAGATGCATGAAATATTAATAGGCATTCTGAAACAGTCTTTATAGACAAAATTTTAGTCTCAAGTACAAGACTTTATTGGTTAAATAATCTTGATACTCTCCTTAACATCCTGGGCAATATTACCCAAATGGCATAGCTGCGCAGAAATACCAACATCGTAGATCGGAGAATTTAATTTATCCCCTTTAACTATTGCGTCAACCAAATTACGCATATGGTTAACCGTTAACATGTCAAAACCAATGGAATCGTTCGTATCGTTTGCAGCTTTAAAAGATCCTTCCTTTTCGGTTTTTATAGCCTTACCATTAAGGTCCATTAATACATACCTACCCCTGTCGAGATAGATCACAACTTCCGAACTATAAATTACACTCCCTCTGCCTCCACCAGCCTTATGCTATTAGATAAGAGATCGAAGATTGCTGTTATTGCTAACCACTAATCAACTACCTCTCATCTACTAGTGTTTATTACAATTTATAATACTCCTCCCAACCTTTTCGTGGAGGTGTACCAACTAACATTTCGTTAGCGATGGAATTATTTGTGATTTGTTTAGTTTTTCTATCAAACTTCAGTTTAGTACTAAGCTGCTGCGCTAACACACCTAAAGTGAAAACCTGGCTTAACGGTCCGGCAATGTCGAAAGAAGAACGACATTTTTCCTGCCCTTTACATGCCAAAAGGAAGTTCTCAAAGTGGTTTGATGGGCTTTGGGGAACTTCAGGCAATTTCGATTTCATCTCCTCCGCTTTATCTTTGGGGATGATGGACAAGGTACCACTATGTGTACCACCTTTAAAAGTTAGGTCTTTACTGTAAATAATCTTCCCCGGATTCAATTTAGCTGGCTGCACATCTCCGTTACTTGCTGGAGGAATATTTGGATCCACCTCTGAAACACCATAACCGGCAGGTACGGGAGGAATATTATCTAATCCATCATACCAGGTAATATCACAGGCAGGCATATCCCCTCTTTCAGGAAATTTAAATTCAATAGTAGATGAGAAGGGGAAAAAGAATGAATTATGCCCTTCTAATAACGTTGGGTTCACTTCCGATGGCAGACCTAAATCCAAAAATTCATGCGCCGTATCCAAAATATGGGCTCCCCAATCTCCCAATGCACCCATTCCAAAATCGTACCAGCAACGCCATTGACCGTGATGGTAATCTTTATTATAATCGTGATATTGAGCGGTAGTTAGCCAGCTATCCCAATCCATTCTTCTGGGCTTTATCTCCTTTGCCGGGAAACTGGTAATTCGCGGATCGAACTTATGCCAACGTCTCGACTTATTCATATGTGCGGTAATGGCAGTTACATCTTTAATAATACCTGCTTCCTTCCAGGCTTTAAACTGGAAATAGTTAGCCCCTGAATGCCCTTGATTACCCATTTGGGTATGAACTTTGTATTTTTTAGCGGCCGCCATCATCAATTCAACCTCGTTAAAGGTCCTTGCCATAGGCTTTTCTACATAAACATGAATTCCCATGGACATGGCCAACATCGTGATCGGAAAGTGTGAAAAGTCCGGTGTTCCAACGCTAACAGCATCAATCTTATCCCCCATCTTGTCGAACATCTTCCGAAAATCCGTAAAACGAGGTACATCAGGGAACATATTCTGAACTTCTTGTGTATGATCTCCTGCCAAATCAACATCGCATAAAGCAACAACATTAGCCAACCCGGTACTATGCAATTCTTTTACAATGCCTCCACCACGGTGCCCAATACCGATACAAGCCAGGTTTACTTTCTCGCTTGGTACATAGGATGAATTTTTAAGTGATTGTGATTCTTTATCCCATGTCTTTTTCCCGGCGAAGATGGTACTACTGGGAAGAATGGTTATTCCACCTGCTGCTACAAGACTTTTCTTAAGGAATTCTCTTCTTTTATTTATTGTTTCCATTTTTCACGATTTTAAACATTTAGCAAAAAGCACATAGAGGAAAGGAACTTACTGTTTGTTAAACCCCTTTCCGTCATTTGATTTTAAATCAGCTGCTAATCTGCTACAATTCTTTTATTTTGATATTTTTAAATAGTACGTCATCTCCATGATCCTGCAGTAAGATCAATCCTTCTTCCGCTTCCCCAAAATTTGGCCATTGGGCGTATTTACTGTACGCCACCAAGGCTTTCCACTGTTGGGTTCCTCTTTCGTACTCAACAACGGTACATCCGTTCAACACATGTTTTACTTTAGACCCTCGCACTTCGATTCTGGCTCTGTTCCATTTACCGGTATTTACGTATTTCTGAGGACTTAAGCCATGTACAAAAAGTCGGGAGTCTGCCTGAATTAAGTCATATAATGAACCAATGGTTCTTTTGCCTCCAACACCTTTTTTGGCATCCGGATGGTTTTTGTCATCTAAAATCTGGAATTCGCAACCAATGGCCGAACCTTTTCCTTTGTTTAAATCGGTATCCACAAAATATTTGATACCACTATTGGCACCTTTGGTGAAATTAAAATCAACTTCAAGAATAAAGTTTTTATATGGTCTGGTTGTCACAATATCTCCACCGTGTTCCGATTCTCCGCCGCCTGAAGCATGCACCTGTAGGATTCCGTCTTTAATACTCCAGCCTTTTTCAGGGAAATCATCTCTTTTGGCACCTCTCCATCCTTTGGTTGTTTTGCCATCCCAAAGCAGTTTCCAGCCATCTTTCACTTCCGCATCCGTCAACTGATTTTTCAGATAACTTACGACCGGAGCAGTAGCTCCCGCAAAACTTGGTTCTTCGTCCAGTTCTGTAATGGTAATATTTCTCCATTTATTTTCAACTCCTTCTTTATCCTTGCCTGCACTATGAATCTGCAAGGCAATAAAACCGGTCTCTACTTCTTCCTCCATTAAATTGGCTACATTAATGCCGTTTAACCAGGTAGCAATATGGTTCTCGTAAGCAATCACTTTTACTTTGTTCCACTGCCCTCTTTTTAAAGCCTTTTTGGCAGCAGGGTTATACTCTAACGGATAGCGCCATCCCTGACGACCTTGATCATATATCCCACAAGTCCACGCCCTCTCCGAATCGTCAGCTTCTACTTGCAGACCATAAAAATGTTTTTTTTCCTCATCAAAATGAGAACGGAACTGAACCCCGGAGTTAAGGTTTTTACCAATAACCATTTCATATTCGAGTATAAAATTGGTATACTCTTTTTTAGTTGCTAGCCATGTACTTGGGGTACCAGTTTTTGAAACACCCACAATAACACCATCTTCTACTTTAAATTCGGCCTCGCCATTTAATACTTTCCAGCCTTTAAGGTTTTTTCCATTAAACAGGTCCTTTGATTTTTGTGCATTCACTCCTAAAACCAGTACGAAGCATAGCGACAATAAAAACGTAGTTTTCATTTTTTATAATTTAAACATTGATTAATTCACTTTCTAACATTATTACAAATCTATTATTCAACCCTGTTGGTCAAGCATAATATTTGTGTCAAAAAAAGATGGTTTTGTGTCATATAATCATTTCAAATGTTTTTTATAGATTTACACCTTAAACAAATTAAATGAATCAAATCCGTCTGTTAATCGTACCAATATTATTCTTAATTGGGACAAATATACCGGGTCAGAATATCCGATTTGACCATCTGGATATTAATGATGGGCTTTCTCAGAACAGCGCATTCTGTATGGACATTGACGCCAATGGCTATGTATGGATAGGTACTCTTGATGGTTTAAACCGGTATAATGGTTATTCGTTTGAAGTATTTAAGCCCAGTTTAAATAAAAAAGGAAGTTTAACAGGCAGTTATTGTATTAATTTAACCTGTGACGATGAAGGCAATACCTGGATAGTAACCATAGATGGCGGATTAAACAAATACGATGGGCTGAAACAAGAATTCATACATTACCATGACTCTTTGTTTCGTCCTTATTCTGCAAAGCAGTTTAATAACGTTAAGATAGATATCCAAGGTTGGCTCTGGTTCAAAACATCCTCGAAAATTATTGGATTTAATCCGAAAGACAGCTCATTGGTTACGCCTCTTCCCAAAACACAAATTTTAGATATTGCCAACATTCCTAGTGGGAATATAGCTGCCTATGGAGACTTTGGTGTTATTGAAATGGTTTTTGGCAAAGACTCCTCTTTTTATCCGCAAAAACGTATTACCGAACCTACCAATGCCCTATCATGTAACAAAAACCAAACGGTGGCTCTACATAACGATGGGATAGCCTTTTATAACGATCTGTTAACTAAGCGCACAGAAAGGTATTTATATGGCAGCATAAAAGATTGTCCTCCAATAAAGAAGAATCCTCCCATATTCACCGATTCAGATAAAATATGGGTAGGTGGAAACAATGGTCTGATCAGATTTGAGTTGACTCCTACCGAAATGATTTGTCAAAATTATGAGTACAATTCCAACGATCCCAATTCTTTCCATGGTTACAATGTTTCCAATATAAAAATGGACAAGGCCGGAAATATCTGGGTGGGTACAACAAAGCATGGAGTTAACTTTATTGGTAAACGCAAAAACAGTTTTAAACATTTTAACTGGAAGCGCAATGCATCTTCCGACAAAGAAATAGACCTTGTGAGAGCGATATGGGCAAGTTCCGGCAACGAATATTGGGTAGGCTTTGACAGAACAGGCTTGGGTATTATCCATCAAAACGGAAATCAAACATTGATAGATTCTTATGTGGATGAAAATGGTAATAACAGGAAACTGTTAAGTGTTAGAACCATTTTCGAGGATAAACTGGAAAATATTTGGGTAGGAATGTTAAACGGATTCTGTATTTATAACAGAAAGACAAAAACGTTGGAGCACATCAATCGTTATTTTAGTAATAAATGGAACAACCGAAGTTATTCTATCAAAGAATTTAAAAATGGTAATGTAGCCATCGGAGTAGGCTCAAGACTTGGAATACTCAATCTGAAAAACAATTCAGAATTGATATTTGATTACGAACAAACTGCCAAAGTTTCAAGCAACATCAGGGATATTGAGCTTGATGGCGACATAGTTTGGCTGGGTCTTGACAATTCCGGAATTGTAAAAGTTAATATAACAACAAAAGAAATTACATATTTCAATACCCTGTCTGTTGGACTTAGCAACCACAAAATATATAGCTTAATTAAAGTTGGAGATGATTTATGGGTAGGGTCGAACAATGGCTTAAATCGTTTTAATACCAAAAGCAATAAAGTAGAGGAAATCTACTACGAAGAACACGGCCTATCCAATAATATAGTTTACAGTTTAAATTCGGATTCAGACGATAACCTATGGATTAGTACGAACAGAGGAATCAGTAAATTTAATACGCAAACAAAAAGGTTTTCCACCTACCTGAAAAGCGATTTTTTTATGGACGACGCCTCCTTTCAATCCAAAGATGGAACCATATATTATGGTGGTTATAACGGGGTAATATATTTTGACCCCAAAATGATTCAATCCAATAACGAGGCTGTTAGCCCCGTTATTAAAAATTTCAGCTTGAACAATACCATCGTAAAAACCAATGAGATTATCAATAAAAGAGAGCTTTTATCTGAGCATATCAATCAAACCAATACCATTTTATTAAATCATTTCGAGAATACATTTTCCTTTGATTTTAATGCTGTACCTTTTGACCTCCCAAACTCCAATAAATTCAGATATAAATTAGTGAATTGGCAGGATAATTGGGAGGATGGAAAAAACCGAATGGCTTCATTCACCAATGTGTTGCCCGGAAAATACAAGTTTGTTTTATCTGTTACAGGTTCTGACGAAAACTGGTCTGCCCCCAAAGAAATAATTATTGTTATCAAGCCTCCGTTTTGGCAAAAAAACTGGTTTCGATTAACTATTCTCGGCATTATCTTTTTATTGCTGCTTACCTTATACAGATGGCGTGTTTACCGTATTCACCAACGCAACAAACTACTTAAACAAAAGGTAGATGAGCAAACCAAGGATATAGTCAGAAAAAGCAGCGAGATACAAAAGATGTCGCAAAAACTGCACGAAGCAGACGAGGCAAAACTGAGGTTCTTTACAAATATCTCTCACGAGTTCCGAACCCCATTAACGCTTATCCTGGGACATCTCGAAGAATTGGAGGATTCGAAATCGGTTACCTTAAAAAAAGTAATTAGAAATAATGCGTTACGCTTGCTCCGTTTAGTGAACCAGCTTATCGAATTCAGAAAACTGGATCAAGATCAATTAAAACTCGAGGTGTCAAATTTTGAATTAAATGCTTTTGTCGGTGATATTGTTGAATCGTTCCAGAAACTAGCCCAACAAAAAAATATCGATTTAAGGTATGAACCGAATGTAAACCGTATCTCTGTTTGGCTTGATGTTGATAAAACAGAAAAAATTCTGTTTAACCTGATTTCAAATGCCATTAAATATACACCCGAAAACAATCCGATTATTATATCAACACATGAAAGTGAGCAACACTTTGAGATTAAGGTTACTGATTTTGGCATTGGCATTTCTAAAGACGAGTTATCTCAAGTGTTTAACCGTTTCTTCCGAAGCAAGAACAGCCATGAATCAGGTCATGGTATTGGTCTAACTTTGGCCAAAGGGCTTACCGAGATGCAGTTGGGAATACTTTCTGTTACCTCAGAAAAAGGAAAGGGATCGGTATTTACGGCTCAGTTTAACAAAGGCAAAGAGCACTTCGACCAACTAGATATATCGAACCGCTTACCAGCCCCATTGCCCCTAACAGAAAATACCGAGGTAGTAACTCCATTGCCCGTTTCAATGAATATTTCGGACAAAAGAATCCTTTTGGTTGAGGATGATGCTGAACTTAGCGGATTTTTACAACAGATATTATCCGAGGATTATTTGGTGTCGTGCGCCGAAAATGGAGTGCATGCCCTGCAAAAACTGGAAGACATAATTCCGGATCTAATTATTTCTGATATAACCATGCCCCAAATGGATGGAATTACTTTTTGTAAAAAAGTAAAAGCCAATGTTGTTACAGCTAAAATCCCTTTTATTCTTCTTAGCGCTAAAACAGATGCACTGACTCGTGTGGAGGGATTCCAGTTAGGAATAGATGACTATATAGAAAAGCCATTTGAAAAACAGGTTTTAAAAGCACGTGTACAAGCGCTAATGAGCAATAGGGAAAAATGGCAGCAGGCTCCTATCGAAACGAAAACAATGGCAAAAGTCGATAAATCGGCGTTTAGTAAAAACGATGTTCAGTTTTGGAAAAAAACCAATACTCTTATCAACAAAAATATTGGCAACCCTAATTTTACCACTGAGGTTTTAAGCGAAAAAATGAATATGAGCCGCTCTACTTTTTATAGAAAGTTTAAAGGTTTAAGTGGAGAAAACGCTGCTGATTATGTTCGGAAAATCAGGTTGCACAAAGCGGCAGAACTCCTGCAAAAAAAGGAGCTCAACATTCAGCAAATAGCACTTGAAGTAGGATTTCAGAGTACGGCGCATTTTCGCACCAAATTTAAAGCGTATTTTGGCTCCAATCCTTCCGAATACAAGTAGTTTTTACCCCGGAGATTCGGAGAGATCAATGAGCACGACGCTAATTCAAGGCATAGCCATAAGCACATTATCTCCTTGATAATATTTCAATATAACTATATATATAAAACGGGATTTCATATTTTCCGAATAGTAATTAAGCCTGGATTATGTATTAGAGGTACGTAATGAGTATTTAAAAAACGATAAAACAAAGAGTTGCTGAAACGAGGTATAACTTGTACCGATTACTTTCGGGAGCACCGCTCTGGTGAGTTAAAGTGATGCAGCGAAGTGTCTTGTTTTGAAACAATTTCAATGTGTAATAGATTTTCTAATGCATATTGCGGGCTAAGTATGCTTCCCAAAAACCAAGACCGGGATTGCCGGTGCCGATGCCATAATTGCCACCAACAAAAACCGGACGTTTGCCGCGTAAAACAACATCAAAAGCGATTTTGCCATAAAAGAAAGACCCGGAAAGCACATGGCCGTACATAAACAGATCGCAAAAACAATCACAAAGGAACGGGCAACCAGGTTGGAAGGAAGCTTTGGAAAAGACAAGTAACACTATCGCTTAAATCGCATAGGTGCATGGACCAAGTACTATGAGATACTATGGATTTGTCTGGGCATACACACCGGCAACGCCATAAAAAAAGGCAGGCAGACACATCGGGTCCGACAGGATATATCATATCCTGCCTGATGTAATTAATGATATAATTAAAATGTAAGGGGCATCCGAGTGGGAACGGTATGCTCAAAAAGTTACGCATCGAAACACTTAGTCATCATCAAAAAAACCATTCTTAAACCTATGCAAACAAAAAAGCCGGAAATATTCTCCCGGCTATTCACATTTATAGTAATCTAATCTTACTTCTAAATCACTTAAGTTGTTGAGTCATGCTTCGGTAATATTTATATTATACCATTTTGGCTATGAAATTAGCGCTGGGTACAATGCCGATAGCTTGTACTCGGAATTTTCCGACTTATCCCGCACAGAAAACATTACAAATGACCTCCGGTAAGAATTAAATGGCATGCGCCGGGATGTTGCTTCAAACCTTATGACTAAAGAATCTGCTGCGGATTATGCCCGGAAAAGTATTTCATAAACTGAACACGTTCGAAACGTTCAGAATTTTCTTTGGGTTCATGATGAACACTACCCCGAAATTCATCAATACTTAAATAACCTCTTTTGTCCATCCATAGCTCCATGTTTTTAAGGATACCGGCTACTGAACCAGCGCCATCTTTGTAAAGCTTTGAAACCAACTGAACCGTTGTGGCTCCGGCCATCAACATTTTTATGGCCGTTTCGGCCGAATGGATCCCGGTGCTGGCAGATAAATCACAATTCACCTTGCCCGACAGAATAGAAACCCAGCGCAATGTATTGTAGTAATCCTGACCAGAGGAATAAGGATTACCTGCTTTTACCTCATCCGTCATAATATCAAAATCGACATTGTAAAAACGGTTGAACATGGTAACGGCATCTGCACCACCTTCCTCCAGCTTTTTTACCATAGCAGCCAGGTTCGACGAATATGGTGCTATTTTAATAGCTACCGGAATTTTTACATATTGCTTAACCTTTTCAAGGATCGAAAGATAAAGTTTTTCCTGCTCATCGGCTTGCATCCCCATATCGAAAGGAAGTTTAAACACATTTAATTCCAAGGCGTCCACCCCTGCTTTTTCCAGTTGTCTGGCATAGGAGAACCATTCGCCGGAAGTGGCGCAATTCAAACTACCAATAATAGGGATGTCCACTACTTTTTTGGCTTCTTCTATGACCAAGGCCATTTTCTTGAGCACATCATCTTTCAGCTGATAATCGAAATAATCCAGAAATTCCATATTATTTTCGAAGGCGCCCAAATCATTTTTCAAGGTTTCTTCGTGCTCTTTAATGATTTCTTCTTCAAATACGGATTTAAGCACTACCGCCGCAACACCGCTATCTGCCAATCTTTTTATTCCTTCAACGGTAGATGTCAACCCACAGCTTCCTGCAATAATTGGATTCTTGAGGCGAAGCCCCATATATTTTGTCTCGAGTATCTTCATAACAGAAATCAAAAATAAACTTTTTATTTGTTTTTAAGGTATTCGTCCATCGATTGAGCGGCCCTGCGACCATCGCCCATGGCTAAAATCACCGTTGCACCTCCTCTAACAATATCTCCTCCCGCAAACATTTCAGGAATGGATGATTGCAACTTATCCTGATCTACTTCAATGGTTCCCCATTTGGTGGTCTTTAACTCCGGTAACGAGTCGGGTATAATGGGGTTAGGTGAAACCCCTACACTCACCACCACCGTTTCTACCTCAATTATCTCCTCCGAACCTTCAATTGGTATCGGTCTTCTTCGTCCGCTGGCATCAGGCTCTCCCAATTCCATCTTCTGAACCCTTACCTTGTTGACACGCCCATTGTCATCAGCAAAATACTCTATTGGATTCGTCAAGGTCATAAATTCAATACCTTCCTCTTTGGCATGCTCAATCTCCTCCACCCTGGCCGGCATTTCGGCCATGCTTCTACGGTACACGATCATAGCCCTTTCTGCCCCCAACCTTTTTGCTGTGCGCACCGAATCCATGGCTGTGTTTCCGCCACCGATCACCATCACTTTTTTGCCGCTTACCACAGGGGTATCCGTATCTTGTTCGGCCGCGTGCATCAGATTGATTCGGGTGAGATATTCGTTGGAACTTAATATCCCGATATAGTTCTCCCCCGGAATCCCCATGAAACGGGGCAGTCCCGCTCCACTTCCCGTAAAGAACGCCCGAAATCCTTCTTCTTTCAAATCTTCGATCGTAGCAGTCTTCCCTACTATAAAATTGGTTTCGAACTTTACACCCATCTTTTTTAGGGCATCGATTTCAACATCTACAATATTATTGGGCAACCTGAATTCAGGGATTCCATATTTCAATACCCCCCCTATTTCGTGCAAGGCTTCAAATACCGTTACGTCATACCCTTTTTTGGCCATCTCCCCGGCAAACGTCAACCCTGCCGGCCCGGAACCAATACACGCCACTTGAATACCATTCTTCTCCTTGGTTTCAGGAATAGATATCTGGCCTGACTCACGTTCATAATCTGCAGCAAAACGCTCCAGATGACCAATGGCCACCGGTTCTTTCTTCAGTTTTTGGGTATAAAAACACTGGGCCTCACATTGCTTCTCCTGCGGGCAAACGCGACCACATACGGCTGGCAACGTGCTGGTTTCTTTCAACACTTTGGCAGCTTCAAGAAACTCGCCCTGTTCTATTCGCTTAATAAACTTTGGAATATTAATTTCGACAGGACAGCCGGTAATACAAGTTGGATTAGCACAATCGATACAACGACTGGCTTCCTTCTGCGCCTGTTCCACGTTTAAACCCGAATTTACCTCTACATACGATTGAATGCGCTCATGGGCATCCACCTCGTTCATTTTAACCCTTGCTAGCTGGGTACGTTCTTTATTTTTTAACTTTTTTCTTAAATCTTCGCGCCATTGCTGGGCACGTTCCGATTTCAAGTAGCTATCTCTATCTTCCATATTGGAATCTTACTCTTTATTATTGAACCTAACCCCGGCGGTTAAATCTGAAAGTCGTCTTTGTTTTCTTTTAGGTATGTGCTTTCCGCTGACTTTTCAATCTCTTTATAGCCATTCAAGCGCAACAACATCTCATCAAAATCTACCTGATGCGCATCAAACTCCGGTCCATCAACACATACAAATTTTGTTTTACCCCCAATGGTAATCCTACAGGCACCACACATACCTGTACCATCAACCATAATTGTGTTCAGGCTTACCAAAGTTGGAAT
The DNA here is from genome assembly GCF_050589685.1 of Saccharicrinis sp. 156. Lineage (NCBI taxonomy): Bacteria > Pseudomonadati > Bacteroidota > Bacteroidia > Marinilabiliales > Marinilabiliaceae > Saccharicrinis > Saccharicrinis sp. 156. The sequence continues at coordinate 4,583 of NZ_JBNGOS010000053.1, read as the reverse complement.
ATGGTATTTCTTTGTGGTCAAAGCGGCAAACTTCATCATAATGGCCGGACCAATTATCATGGCTTCATCAATTTTTTCTTTACTTATTGCTGCTTCCATCCCTTCGGTTACCAATCCTTTTCGTCCATATGAACCGTCATCGGTCATCACAATCAACTCATCCGAGAATTCTTTTATTTGATCTTCCAGGATAATTAAATCTTTGGTTCTGGCAGCAATAACCGTAATCACCCGGTTACCGGCTTTTTTGTAGGCTTCCACAATAGGCAAAAGCGGTGCGACACCTACCCCGCCACCACAAGCTAATATGGTACCTTTATTTTCGATATGTGTAGCTTGCCCTAACGGCCCTACCAAATCGGTAATATACTCCCCCACCTTAAGCGCCGCTAATTTTCGCGAGGAAACACCAACAGTCTGCACCACCAAAGTGATTGTGCCTTTATCTCTGTCCGCTCCTGCAATGGTCAACGGGAAACGCTCGCCTTTTTTGCCAATCTTTACAATCACGAAATGCCCCGCCCTTCTTGCCTTGGCTATCCTGGGGGCCTCTACTTCAATTTTTACAACGTTATCCGAAAAAAACGTTTTATCAACAACTTTATACATTGAGTTTAAAAGGTAATGCTTAATTCCTATTTGTATTAAGTTTTCCCAAACACCATGAAAGATTATCACTTGTTATTCGCATAGCTCCTGGAAAAACGGTACAAAAGTATGACAAAATTCAGAGTTTTTACGGAAATTACTGAATTAAAACTGCAATTTATTCAACCGAATCAACATATAACATGACTTAATACAATTTTAAATTTTATTTTTGCCTTATAAATACCAAAATATGGCTAAGAAGAATAAAAACAGTAGAGAGGGCATCGTATTTTCAACCAATAACGATTTTGAATACGATTATCATGAAGAACAAAATGAAGAAACACTTCCGCCCCAGCAGCAGAACCTAAGGGTAATCCTGGATAAGAAACAACGCAAGGGAAAAGCCGTAACGCTAATTACTGGATTTGTTGGAGATGATGCCGATTTAAAAGATTTGGGCAAGGAGCTTAAATCAAAGTGTGGTGTTGGTGGAACGGTAAAAGATGGCGAAATACTTATCCAGGGCGACTTTAGGGACAAGGTGATGGACTTATTGATTAAAGCGGGTTATAAAGCCAAGAAAGCCGGAGGGTGAATCAGTCGTCAGTCTTCTGTCAATAGTTTTTTAAAACTTATCGCCGAGTAACCAATATCTTTCGGATTATAATCTCATCAAAACATAAATCATTTCATAAAAATGATCGTAAGGTAAAATCTGGTTTAAAAACAAAACCCCCATTAATAGGGATTGGACATAAGTGTGGAAACAACCATTTTTGTACCGTACAATAAAAATGAAACGGATACATCAAATATTGTCGACGGGATTTTTGGCCTTGGTGCTGTTCCTAAACATTGGGCTGACGCTCAATTTAGGAAACGGACTGCACGCCCACTTCCTTGGCAATAACCAAATCCTTATTCATTTTCATCATTCACAGGGAGGAGAACATTCACACAGCAGTTCAGATTGCGGGAGCTCCACCAACTATGTATTTTCAACCACACTTACGTATTTAAATAACTTCGAGGGAATAACACTCAAGTCCCTATGCAGGATTATAGACAGAAAAACATCTGTTCTTTCAAAGGGCAGTTATCAGGCTAAGTTTTACAACCATTCTCCCTGGCGCGGCCCACCAATGGCATAAAATGCTTCTGTTTGTCCCTAACCGATAACTTCTTTCAATTCTATTTAGGGACATTTTACCATTCTTTTTAATCTTCGGATAGATCGACATATAAGGTGTACCACTTTAAAATCAAGGTGGCATCCCTCAGGGTATGTCTGTTTATCTGTTCATTTGCATATATATTCTCAACAAGCCATGCTAAAAGTAAAATACACAATAACACTTGCCCTTTTCCTAATCAGCTTAAATCTATTTGCCAGCGACAAAACACCTCCTTTACAAGGAGAAATCACTGCCTCCGGAGAGCCTGTTCCATTTGCAACGGTTCAGTTAAAATCAAGTACCATAGGATCAGCCTCGAATCTTGATGGCAGATTCTTCTTTGAAGAGTTACCCGAAGGAGAACATACATTGGTTATTAAATCAGTTGGACATAAAACAAAAGAGGTAACTATTCATTTTTCCGAAGCGATCCCACTAAATATTGACATTAATCTTGAGGAGGATGTATTAGGGTTGGAACAGGTAGTAGTTACTGCGGACAAAACCCAAAAGAAAAGAATAGATGCTTCGATGATCGTAAATACCATGACACCAAAGCAACTTACCCAAGTACAGGCCGTTACCTTAAGCGAAGGGCTTAATTACACGACTGGTCTAAGGATGGAGAACAACTGCCAGAATTGCGGAGCCAATCAAGTGCGCATGAATGGAATGGAGGGTTCATACTCGCAAATACTCGTTAATGGTCGCCCCATTTTTAGCGGATTGGCCAGTGTTTACGGATTAGAGATGATCCCTGCCAATATGATTCAACAAATTGAGGTGGTGAAAGGTGGAGGTTCAGCACTCTATGGAAGTAACGCCATTGCGGGAACCATCAACCTCATCACCAAAGAGGCTGTCAGCAACTCCTATGAGGCGAGTATCAACAGCGGAATAATTGGTATTGACGAAAACCCAAGCCATGATTTAAATATCAATCTGAATGCTTCACTCGTTTCCAAAAGTAAAAATACAGGGGCCAACATTTATGCTACCCATAGAAATAGAGAGGCTTACGATGCCAACGACGACACATTCACCGAGCTAGCGGAAATTAATAACTATACCATCGGAACCAGCATCTATCAACGATTTGGTTACAGAAACAAGATTACGCTGGATTATTTCCACATTGAAGAGGACCGTCGCGGCGGAGATATGCTGGATGTACCTGAACATTTGGCCAACATAGCCGAATCTGTCGAACACAACATCAATACCGGGGGCATTAATTTCACACGCTTTGTTGGTGAGAACAGCGGACAACTGTCCGTTTATGGATCTGCTCAGCATGTGGATAGATGGACTTATTACGGGGCTCGTTCTTATGAGGATGGTTACATTTTTACACGTCCAATGGACGATCCCGACCAACTTCTGGATGGAACACCTGACTTAAGCGCATATGGGGAGACGGAAGACTTTTCATACTCCTACGGGGCTCAATTTAAAGGAGGCGTAGGCAGACACAGTTATATTACAGGTATTGAAAACGTAGGGAGCAACTTAAAAGATAAAAAATTGGCTTATACCGATCATGATGGTACTTTTTATAATGAAGTAACAATTTCGGATCAAAACGTAAATACCTGGGGAGCCTTTGGTCAATATGATTATGAAATGTTGAAAGTGACTTTATCGGCAGGTGTAAGGGTTGACCACTACAATATAAAGAACAACGAGGAAGACGGTCATGCAGACTTATCTAACACTGTTGTCAGCCCTCGTTTGAACCTTTTGTATAAACCAACCGAGCATTTGCAGTTAAGGGGGAGCTATTCCAACGGATACAGAGCACCACAGATATTTGATGAAGATTTACATATTGAAATTGCAGGAAACAGAAAGGTTGTTCATGAGAACGGAGATAACCTAAAACAGGAAACCAGCAATAGTTTAATGGCTTCTTTAGACTACCAAACTCAAATAGGGTCGGCAGAATTTGAATTCATGGCAGAAGGGTTCTATACGCATTTGACAGACGCCTTTGCCAATGAGCAAAGCGAACCGGACGAGCAAGGGGTGGTTACTTATACAAGGGTTAACGGTGGAGATGCAGTAGTTAAAGGAATTAATTTAGAAGCCAGATATTATCCTTCCACCAAATGGAATATCGATCTGGGCTATACCATTCAGACCAGCGAATACGACGAAGCCCAGGAATCGGGTGTCGGTAACTTTACCAAAAAATTTCTGAGAACACCAAACCAGTATGGTTACTTTACGTTTAATGCAGATCCGTTTAACAACTTTACGCTTTCTCTAAACGGCACTTATTGCGGCTCGATGAAACTTGAGTATTTTGGGCCCGATGCTGCTTATGTTGAAGACAACAATGGGGATGTAATTCTTCAGGGAGAATTTAGGGATTCCAAAGACTTCTTTGACGTGGGTATCAAAGGAGAATATATTATTAAGGCTGCCAAAGGATTTGATATTAGCCTGAATGCCGGCTTAAGGAATATCTTTAACTCTTATCAGGATGACTTTGATTCTGGAATAAATAGAGACCCCGGCTATATTTACGGCCCTGGTTTACCTAGGAGCATTTACGTTGGAGTAAAAATAGGAAACTTATTGTAGTAAACAATTTTCGTAATTCGAGCATAAATTAGGGCTTCGTGTTACATGGAGCCCTTTATTTGTGCTAAAATCCAACAGGTATCCTAATAAAAAAAGGGAATAACATTCTGTGTTACTCCCTTCTGTTTATTTTGCAGAATACCTTTTTAATTGTATCCCCACTACCAAGTAGGTCATAGATTTTTATCGGAGATGTACGATATTTGTTTACTGTTGGGGATTTACAGC